>JAISPE010000246.1 GCA_031275145.1 Prevotellaceae bacterium
TGTTAATTCTGAAAATTCTGTTAATTATGTCAAAAAAAGGGGATATTCAGTTTTCATTCCGTTTCGTGATTTTTTCGGTACGTGTTGAGATGTACGAATAAATTGCCGGAACAACGAAAAGCGTCATGAACGTTGCGACAAACATGCCTCCGGCTACCGAAATACCCATTGCGATACGGCTTTTCGCGCCTTCGCCGGTTGCCATTGCAAGGGGAAGGATACCCAGGATGGTAGATGCGCTTGTCATCAAAATCGGGCGTAACCGTTGAACAGCAGCCTCTTTGATAGCGGTAAACTTGTCGTATCCCTTTTCTTTGAACTGGTTGGCAAATTCCACGATCAGGATACCGTTTTTTGTTACAAGCCCGATAAGCATGATTACGCCTATCTGACTGAAGATGTTCATTGTCTGTCCGAAATACCACATAAAGAACAGAGCGCCGAGTAAAGCCAGAGGCACTGTTATCATGATGATAAACGGGTCTTTAAAACTCTCGAACTGGGCTGCAAGGACAAGGAATATCAGTATCAGAGCCAGTCCGAACGCAAACATCAGGCTCGACGAACTTTCGCGAAAATCCCGTGATTCCCCCGACAGAGCCGTTCTGAACGTATCGTCGAGAGTTTCTCTGGCAAACCTGTCCATTTCGTTAAGACCTTCGTCTATTGTATGTCCGGGTTGCAGGTTTGAAGTTATTGTTGCAGCCACAAACCGGTTGTATCGGTATAGTGTCGGCGGAGCGGATTTTTCGTGAAACGTCGTAAAGTTAGCCATCTGTATCATCTGTCCGCTGCTGTTTTTCACGTACAGCGAACGTATATCGCTTGGGGCGTTTCTGTTGCCGCGGCGCAGTTTGCCGATTATCTGATACTGTTTGCCGTTGCGGTAAAAATATCCCATCCGCTGACCGCTCAGAGCCAGCTGGAATGTCAGTCCGATGTCCTGCGTACTGATACCGAGCTGAGTCGCCTTGTCGCGGTTTATCTCCACCTGCAATTCCGGTTTGTTGAACTTCAAATCGACGTCGGACTGCATAAGCACGGGACTTTGCGAAACTTTGTACATGAAATCGGGCAACACCGCCTTCAATTTATCGATATTCGAAGCCTGAAGCACGTACTGCACAGGCATTCCCGCACGCTGCCCTCCGAATGTGGACTGTTGAGTGACAAATGTCCTTACGCGGCTTTTCGACGCTACGATTCCCGACACCTGGCTTGCTATTTCTGCCTGCGAACGTGTCCGTTCCCTCAGATCCGGCAAAATGATATTGGAAAAACCGCTGCTTCCGAACATGCGAATCATGATAGAAATATCTTCCGGTATGGAATCCACAAGCTCTTCGGATAAATTGCCGATAAAGTCGTTCACATAATCATACGTTGCGCCCTGCTGGGCTATCATGCTCATGTTAAGCCTCGAGCGGTCTTCCACCGGAGCAAGTTCCGACTGTACCGAGTTAAACAGCAGGTATATGAACCCGAACGAAGCAAGAATGACGATCCACACAGCCCATCTTATCCGCAGAAACAGCCCCAAAACACGCCGGTAAACATCGTTCATCCCTGCGAAAAACGGCTCGGTGAAACGGTAAAACCGGTTCTCTTTTTCTTTCTTTTTCAGTAATTTTGAAGACAGCATCGGCGTCAGCGTCAAAGCGACAAACGCGGATATCACCACAGCGACCGCCAGAACGAGGCTAAATTCCCTGAACAGTTTTCCGGTCATGCCCTCCATGAAGACTATCGGCAGAAAGACCGATACCAGCGTTATGGTGGTGGAAATGATTGCGAAATACAGTTCGTTAGAGCCTTTGATTCCCGCTTCCTTCGGTGTCATGCCCTGTTCGATTTTCACAAAAATATTCTCGACGACAACAATTGCATCATCGACTACCAGCCCGACCGCCAGAACGATAGCAAGCAGTGTGAGTACATTTATCGAAAATCCCAGCAGATACATGAAGAAGAATGTCCCCACAAGCGAAACAGGGATTGCCAGCAGGGGGATGACAGTTGTACGCACATTCCTTAAAAACAGAAATATGATTAAAATCACAATAAGCAGCGCTTCGTATATCGTCGACTGCACTTCGCTCACCGATGCCCTCACAAACTGTGTATTGTCGAACAGTATGGTTACGCTGATGTCCTGTGGAATATCCTTCTGTATCTCTTTCAGACGCCGGTACGCTTCATCGGCTATTTCGATCTGGTTTGCGCCGGGCTGTGCGACGATGACATTCGCAACGGCAGGGATTCCGTTTATCTTCATGTAATTATACTCGTTTTCGGGATACAGTTCGGCGTATCCTATATCCCTGAAACGTATGGTTTGACGTCCGTTTACCTTAATAATAACGTTGTTAAATTCTTCGGGAGTAGTCATCAGTCCCAAAGTGCGGATACTTAGCTCTATCGTATTTCCTTCGACAGCGCCCGACGGCAGCTCGACATTTTCGCGCATAATCGCCTGCTGTACATCGCTTGGCGTTATTCCGGCAGCGCCCATCTTTTCGGAATCGAGCCAGAGACGCATGGAGTAACGCTGCTGTCCCCAGATATTTACGCCGCTGACATTGGCTATTGTCTGCAACCGTTCCTTGAACGTCAGTTCGGCGATGTCCGAAAGATCCATCAGCGAACGCGAAGGACTTTGTATGGCGATTGACATGATGGGAGTTGCGTCGGCATCGTTTTTCGAGACAACCGGAGGATCTACGTCTCTCGGCAGATAGCGCGTTGCCTGCGACACTTTATCTCTCACGTCGTTAGCCGCCGTTTCCATGTCGATGTTCAACTCAAATTCTATCGTGATACGGCTTTCTCCCTGACTGCTCTGGCTGGTCAGCGTCCGGATTCCCTGTATCCCGTTGATTTGCTGTTCGAGAGGTTCGGTAATCTGGCTTTCGATGACGTCGGCGTTGGCGCCCGGATACGAGGTGCGTACCGATATAATCGGACGGTCGACGCTGGGATATTCCCTCACACCCAGATAAGAGATGCCTATCAGCCCGAAAATCATGATAACCAGATTAAGTACCGTAGCAAGTACCGGGCGGTTTATTGATGTTGTGGGTAAACTTGCCATTATCTTACACTGCTTATCTGTAAATCAATACCGTCCCGTAACTGCAAAATTCCGGTAGTTACCACCGTATCGCCGACATCGAGTCCCTTCAAAATCTGAACGTAGGATTCTGTTCGCACTCCCGGCTCGATCTGCATTTTCTTCGCTCTGCTGTTTTCCACTTTGTAAACAACATGTTCCCCCAAATCGGGTACAACGCTTTCCGAGGGGACGGAGATGCCTTTGCCGTCGTAATTCAGTTGCAGGATGACGTGGGCAGAACGTCCGGGAGGTATTTTGCGGTCGAGATTCGTGTAATACGCTCTTATGGTGAGCGAAAGGGTTGTTTTATCTATCTTTGAATCGGTGGCGTAAACTTCCGCCTTACGTTGCAGCGTGTCCCCGTCAACGGTGAACAGTATCATGTCGCCCGCCTTTACCATGTCGATATATTTTTCCGGAATAGAGAGTTCCATTTTCAACGGCGATATTTTTGTCAGCCTTGCGACCACAGTAGTCGGATTTGCGTAAGCGCCTTCGCTCACCTGTCTCAACCCTATAAACCCGTCGAAAGGAGCTCGCAGTTCCGTTTCTCTGATCTGTGCTTTAACTAATTCGATATCTGCAAGCGTCGCTTCGACCAGAGTGTTTGATTCGTCGTAAGTCTCCTGGCTGATAGCATCCTGCGCAAGCAGTGACTTCTGTCGAAATTCCTTGCTGTTATATAAATCCAGCTGTGCCTGCAATTTTCTCAGTTGCGCCTGCAGTTTTGCATCGTTCACTTTTGCAAGCAGCCGGTCTTTTTCTACGAAAGTGCCTTCCTTGAACAGTATCCCGGTTATTCTTCCCGAGGCCTCAAAGCATAAATCGACTTCTTCCGAAGGCAGGAAAAAACTGTTTACCGGATATACGTCGGTGACGCCATGCGATTTAACTACATACGTATCGACAGGCAATACGCGGCGACCGACGGCCTGAGTGTTTTGCTGAGCAGGTTTGTTGCCCGCGGGACTGTTTTTTGCCACTTTGGGATAAATGAAATATACCAGGCCTGCAACTGCCGCCAAACCAAGTATTATTACTGTTTTTTTCTTCATTTGATCTTTTTTAATTACTTATTCTATTAATAAATGAACAATTCCCGCAAGTCCGGCTGTATGCGGGAATTGAAGCCGGCCTATCCCCGCAAATTTTGTGCCAAAGATTGTAACGGGCCTTGATTGGCTGTTTCTTTTTTGAGGCGCTATCGGGATAGAACAGGGCAGGGGATTAATCTCCTTTGTTGCTATGCGAAATGTCCTGAATTTTCGACAAAGGCGGTTATGAAAATCAAGTCCTTTCGGGACTTTTGAGATTCAATAGCGCCTCAAAAACGGAGGATTGAAGACTTATTTCGAGTTTTATGCTTTATAACAAAAAACGCACGCACCAGAGTTTCGATTATGTCTGTTCTATAACTGTTTATAAAGAAAATTTGAAAAAAGTTTGTGATGTTAAAAAAACACCGTCGCTTTCGCCGTATTATATAAAAGCAAAGCTCCGCTTTGCGCAAGTCGGAGACTTGTTTTTATTCCTCGCACGGTGTAGTTTTGTGATATGGGATTGCGGGTCAAACTTACAATGACGCTTTTTGTAATATCTTTACAATAAGCTTTTTCCCGCCTTATCGTCATTGCGGGGAGCGCGCGACGAAGCAATCCGGAAGGTCCGGAAGGTCGTGGATTTCTGGATTGCTTCGTCGCTACCGCTCCTCGCAATGACGATGAGTCGCGGATTGCTTCGTCGCCATATTCTTCGACAAGCGTCATCACGTTTTCAGTTTCGGTTCCCTAAGCAGCGGCGTCCGGTTCCCTAAGCAACGGCGGTTGGTTCCCTAAGCAACGGCGGTTGGTTCCCTAAGCAACGGCGGTTGGTTCCCTAAGCAACGGCGGTCGGTTCCCTAAGCAGCGGCGTCCGGTTCCCTAAGCAGCGGCGTCCGGTTCCCTAAGCAACGGCGGTCGGTTCCCTAAGCAACGGCGTCCGGTTCCCTAAGCAACGGCGTCCGGTTCATCCCTCAATTCAGAAAAACCCACTTTGGGGGGTAAAATTACCGGAACAGGCACATATACCTTTGCACCGTCAAACAGACATAAACTGTAGACGATTTTTTGACATACATAATTAAAATTCAGTAAAAAATGGAAATTATTGAAAGAGTAAAAAGAATGATGGCAGCCCCGAAAA
>JAISPE010000248.1 GCA_031275145.1 Prevotellaceae bacterium
CCTACATACGAGTACGGTAACGAAAAAGATCCCTCATATTCAACTCTTACAAACTATCTCATGTCACACTATGAGGGAATAACATCCTTTTCGCAGGTTTACAGCTCGTCGGACGGTCAGTCACAGCTGGATACCTTACAGTACAAACTGCCCTACATGACCGCAGCCGGCACGACGGCATATTTCACGGTAACCGAAAAGCCCGAAGAAATGCAGTTGCGTATAATTAAGCAGTTAATTTCAAGTCAGATAGTGCTGAAAGACATATTGGCGCTGAAAGACGTTAAAAACAGCTACACATACCGCGGCAGACTGCTTGTAAGGGACGCATATTCTATCGATGTACTGAATGACACGTGCAGTGTCAGTTATATATACAGACGCAACAATTATTCATAATGGAAACAGTTACAAAATCGCTGGTCAATGCAACCCCCCGAAGCTCAAAATTCAGTTATTTTGACACGTCCGGCACATCGTACGCCAACAATTCAAGTGCAAACGTGGATAGTGGCGGCGGCGTGGATGTCCCGCCCGAACTGTATATTTTCGATTCGTTTTCCGATTTTCCCGCAACCGGAGAGGAAGGTATTCTGTATATTGCTGTTGCTGAAAAATTATTGTACGTGTGGAACGCTACCGAATATGACACCGTAAGTGCAAATGTCCAGAAAATCATAGCCGGAAACAACATCAGCGTCAGTCCCGCTACCGGAACAGGCGAGGTTACTGTTAATGCGGCAGATCCCCCGCCCCCGCCGGTAACAGGCCTTGTCGCAGGGAGCAATATAAGTCTAAGTCCGGATACCGGTAAGGGAGACGTTACCATAAATGCAGACGTGCCGGTTAAAAGCATAACGGCCGGAGCAAATATAAGTCTTGCGAAGTCGGACGGTGATGTGGAAATCAACGCACTAATCGGAGTGTCAAAGATTTTTGCCGATTCCGGACTGACAGTTAATCACAATGACGGCGAAGTAACAATTAGCGTCGATGTCGATGCAATGAAAGCCCTGCTGGGATTAACGTAGTCCCCGTTATAGTCCCTGTTGGGATATATCGTGTTTATTATCAAAGTTATTTGTTGTCTCACCAGGATTTGAACCCGGACAGGCAGAGCCAGAATCTGCAGTGCTACCATTACACCATGAGACAGTATAATCTATTTACCGGTCGACGCGCGCGCCGCCGCCCTGAACAAGTTTTTCAACTTCATCGAGGGTGGCCATTGAAGTGTCGCCCGGTGTTGTCATTGCGAGCGCTCCGTGAGCAGCGCCGTATTCAACGGCTTTCTGCGCGTCATTGAACGTCATGAATCCGTATGCAAGCCCCGAAGCGAAACTGTCGCCTCCGCCTACACGGTCGAATATTTCGAGATTTTCGCGGTGTGTGGCTTCGTAAAATTTCCCGTCAGCCCAGCAGATAGCGCCCCACGAATTGACCGTAGCCGATTTCACTGTTCTGAGAGTGGTCGCAATTACCTTGAATCCGGGATATTCCTTTACAGCCGTTTCAATCATGTTCCTGTATCCGGAAACGTCTAATTTCGTCAGCTTTTCATCCGTTCCTTCCACTTCAAGACCGAGACATGCGGTGAAATCTTCCTCGTTTCCAATCATTACATCCACGTATTTGGCGATTTCTCTGTTCACTTCCCGGGCTTTGGCCTTGCCGCCGATGGACTTCCACAGCGAGGGGCGGTAATTGAGATCGTATGATACAACAACGCCGTATTTCCTTGCGGTCTGAATGGCTTCAATCACAGCTTCTGGAGTGGTTTCGGACAGAGCGGCGAAAATTCCGCCGGTATGAAACCAGCGCGTGCCGCATTTCCCGAAAATATATTCCCAGTCGATATCGCCTTTCTTCAGCTGTGATGCGGCCGTGTTCCCTCTGTCGGACACGCCTTTCGCTCCACGAATCCCGAAGCCGCGCTCGGTGAAGTTCAATCCGTTGCGGACAGTACGCCCGACTCCGTCGAAATCCGCCCATTTGATAAAACGGGTATCGACGCCTCCCTGCATGATGAAATCTTCGAGCAAATAACCTGTATCGTTCTTTGCAAACGAGGTCACGACGGCAGTCTTCAATCCGAAACATTTTGTCAGTCCGCGGGAAACGTTGTATTCGCCGCCGCCTTCCCATACCTGAAACTGACGCGCGGTACGTATGCGGCCGTTACCCGGATCGAAACGCAACATCACCTCGCCTAATGATATGCAGTCGTACATGCATTCCTGTTTAGATTTTATCGCTAATATACCCATTATGTTATATTTATATATAATACTGCCGTTTAAAATCGAATGCAAAGATAGTATTTTATTTTTATTTCAAAGACTTTTTTTGACATAATTTACATAATTTACAGATTTTGTTAATTATGTCAAAAAGGAATTCTTTCGCTCGGCGTAGTCTCCAAACTACATCGTGTTAAAAGCAAAACTCTGCTTTGTGCATGTCAGAGACTTGCTTTTGGCTGCGACGGCAAAAAACTGAAATGCCCGGCGACTGAAGTATCCGAGGCAAACGAACACGCACAAAACGCACAAAGTTTTTGTGTATTTACGAAATATTTTTTTACAGTAAGAGCAGTTAGCGGTTACAATTTATTTTTCTACCTTTGCAGAAAATTTATACGAGTATGAAAAATTTGATTTTTTTATCTGGTAAAAGCATCCTTAAAATAAGATGAATATAAATACAATACATACAATAATAGAACTGCTGAAAAAGAAAAATATCAGTTTTGACCAGGGATTGACCAATGAAGAGTGTCATGCCGTAACATTGATGTTT
>JAISPE010000255.1 GCA_031275145.1 Prevotellaceae bacterium
GGATTGTTGTCCGAGCGCGTCGAATTAATCAGATTGCAGCGCGTTACAAGGCTGCGTTCGGTGATGTTGCTTTCGCGGATTATCAATTGTCGGGCATAAGTAACTATCCTGTAAGGATAACCGTCAAAATTGCAAGAAAGGCTGTCCACCTGCAGGTTCTGAATGATGTTGCCCGAAATTATCCGGTTGTAATAGCCTTTTTCCTGCAAGTCGCGGTAGTAGCCGAAAGCCGACTTATCTACAAGAAACAGAGCGCGCCGGATATTCGATTCGATAGCGTCTTTGTCCGGCGACAGCGTGAAAAACAGTTCGTGAAAACGTTTTACATGCTCTTTCGCTTCGACGGGACGGTTCTGCGACAAATCCTGCGACAGGGCAAGGATAAGCGATTTTCCGTTGTCAAGCACATAGATTTTCTGCCGCTGCGCTTCGGCAAAACTGTACGAACTCCAGACTGCATATCCGGTTATGGCAGCGCACAGGCAGACAAAATCGATGCCGAAATATCTTATCTGTTTAATACTTGTTTCAATGTTTTTTAATGATTTAAATTCCATATTTTTATATTTCCAACCAATTATTCTTTGCCGTTTCGATTCACTAACCGACCCGAAATATTTCCTGAGATTGCACCGGCAGCAGCTCCCGCCACTGCGCCTGTTTTGGCAGCCACAGTATTGACATTGCGGGTATAAGCGCCCATACCGCCCGCCGAAATTATCCAGTTGGCAACGGTGGGGACAGTGAAATACCCGATTATCCCTATTATCATGAAAATGATATATACGGTATTGCTTGCGTCTATCGAAAAATTCGGATTGTTCTGCAATTCCGAAATGTCGTTTTGCAACATAAGTACCTGAATTTTAGCAAGTATTGAAGAAAACAAATCGGATACCGGAAGCCACAGATAAACCGAAATATAACGGCTTATCCACTGTGTAAGAGTGGACTGAAAACCGTCATAGACAGACAGCGCGAAGGCAACCTGTCCAAGTATGGCTAAAACAATGATAAAAAATGTTCTGACCGTGTCGATAACCAGCGCCGCCGACTGAAACAGTATCTCCAGAAGTTCGCGAAACCAGTCTCTTATGGATTTTTTCAGGCTGTACATACCGCGTTCGACGTACATTCCCGCCATGGCAACCATGTCGCCCGGACTCCAGCCGAGATCGTCAAGCTGTTTATCAAATTCCTCATCCGAAACAAGATAGGCTGTTTCGGGATCTTTCATCATTGCTTCGTATTCAAGCTGATCTTTCTGTTTCCGATATTCGTTCATGTCGAAAGTCTGCGTTTCGAGCATTTGATGGCAACCCTTTACAATTGGCGACATTACGCCGTTTACCGTCCCAAGCACAAATGACGGGAAAAACATGATGCAAAGCCCGATAACGAACGGACGGAGAAGCGGATACACGTCTATCGGTTCGGCACGGGACAGGGACTGCCAGACGCGGTGAGCGACGTAAAACAGCGCCCCGAGCCCGGCAATACCCTTCGCCACGCCTGCCATATTGCTGCAAAGCGGCATCATCTCCGTATAGAGATTGCGCAAAATCTGGTGAAGACTGTCAAAACTTACTGCTAACAACATCATTTTCAATTTTCAGTTAAAATTACCAGTATCTGTCGTTTGCATTTCCGTACAGAGAGATAACACGGTCGGAATCGCCCGCTTTTTTGGCGCGTAAATACGAAACCGAAATGTTTTTGCGGGTGTAGTAGGCGACCAGATTCCGGTGCGCCTTCAGACGGTCATAGACATAATTAATGATGTCCATGCGTTCGTGGTCGGTCATTGACAGTCCGTTAAGATTAACCACGTCTTTAAGTTCCAGAATCATGTCTGCGCTTTCCTGAAGCAGGACAGTGTAACCGTTTGCTATCGCTATTAATTCCTCATAACGGAAATGAGGATCGGAAAGCATACTCCTGAAACTGTTTACGTAAATGTCGCCGATTTCGCCGACAAGCAGAATGGCATCGCGGACTTTTTTCGCGTCTTTGACAAGATTGTGTATGCCTTTCAGTTTGTCGTAATACTCTTTTCCCTGATTGTAAAGTTTTTGTACTTCCTGAAAATTTTTGATTACGTTGGTAACGGTCGAGGAAGTCTGAACAATCTGGTTTGCAGAGTTTACAATACTCGTTGCAATATTGGCAGGGTCCGTAACGATAAACTGCGCATCTGCGCGGCCTGCGATACCCGCAAGCACGATACTCACTATAAAAAATACTTTTTTCATTTTATTACTGTTTTAATTGTTGATATTACTTTTTTTAATCACTTTTATTTTTTCGCTTTTATTTTTTCGGCTATCTGTTTTATAGCCAGTTCGATATTCCCGTCCAGCCTTTCGGTCAGGCGCATAAGTTCCATTTTTTCGGTTTCTTCCGTTGTATATGTATAATACTCTTCCAGAGACACTTCCGTTGCATAAACGGCAGACTGTACGCCGCCGAGTCCAATCCAGACTTCCTTATATTTCCGGTCGGGACTGTTTGACATGTTAATGGACAGAATTTGAGAACGTTCCTTGTCCGTCAGTCCCAGCAGAGCCTGTATCGAATCAAACTTGTTCATGTACTTGCGCTGGTCGAGCAGGATTTTGCAGTCGGCATTGTTGATAATACTCTCTTTTACAATGGGTGAAGCAATAATGTCATCCACTTCCTGCGTTACCACAATTGCCTCGCCAAAGAATTTACGGACAGTTTTATAGAGATATTTTATATATTCTGCCATACCCTCTTTGGCGATTGCCTTCCATGCTTCCTCAATCAGGATTAACTTCCGGATACCGTGCAGACGGCGCATCTTGTTGATAAACACTTCCATAATAATAATAGTGGTTATGGAGAAAAGGATTTTATGGTCCTTCATCGCGTCTATCTCAAAGACAATAAAGCGTTTGAAAGCAGGTCAAGTTCTCTGTCCGAATTGAGCAGAAAATCGTATTCACCGCCTCTGTAGTACGGTTCGAGGACATTTAAAAAGTTGGCAATGTCGAAGTCTTTTTCGCGTACCGCCTTGCTGTCAAGAATACTGCGGTACTCGCCTTTGACAAACTCGTAGAACGTGTTGAAGCTCGGAGCAATGCCAGTTTTCAGCCGGTCGATATACATGCTGACGGCATTGGACAGGGCGACTTCTTCCGCGCGTGTCGGCGGCTCGTTTTCACGCTTCCACATCGTCAGTATCAGTGTTTTGATACTTTCACGCTTTTCAATGTCGAACACTCCGTCGTCGGTGTAAAAAGGGTTAAACGAAATCGGATTATCTTCTGTATAAGTGAAGTAAACCCCGTCTTCGCCTCCCGTTTTACGGTTTATCAGATTGCAGAGTCCCTGATACGAATTTCCGGTATCGACGAGGACAATGTGCGCCCCCTGTTCGTAGTACTGCCGTACCATGTGATTGGTAAAAAACGATTTGCCGCTGCCGGAAGGACCGAGAATAAACTTGTTCCGGTTTGTGATAATCCCCTTTTTCACGGGCAAATCGGAAATGTCCAGATGCAGAGGTTTTCCGGTCAGTCTGTCCACCATTTTGATTCCGAACGGCGAGGGCGACGACCTGTAATTCGTTTCTTCCGTAAAAAAGCACAGCGCCTGTTCGATGAACGTGTAAAACGATTCCTCTGCGGGAAAATCCGCCTCATTGCCCGGAATGCCGGCCCAGTACAGAGCCGGAATATCCACGGTGTTGTGTCGCGGACGGCACTCCATAAGCGCCAGCTGGCTGCCGACGTCGTTTTTAATCTT
>JAISPE010000258.1 GCA_031275145.1 Prevotellaceae bacterium
TTAATTATGTTTTATTCCATGACAAACAGAACGGCAGGACATACAATTCCGAAAACATCGATTTCGGCGGAGTTAAATTACTCGACTGTTCGATATACGGAGCCGACGAATCGCTATACTGCATATTATATTCAACGTTTTCGGATGAAGATAAGGCAAAAATCGGAAACAGTCCTGTCTTTACCGAAGCCGACAGGAAAAAACTTGTTGAATTTCAGGAAGAAGATAACCCTTTAATTATTTTTTTAAAATAACAAAGTAATATCATGAAACGGCAAATGAAAAAAACTTTAATTCTTTTATTATTAGTAACAGGTTTATATTCATGTAAACATGAAAAGACCTTACATAACGCTGTTGAAACCATACAGGCAAAAACGGAACTGAAAGCAGATGCGGCGGATTTATTTGAACAGATAAAGGTTGTTGCTTTGGAAACAAATGATTCTTCCTTAGTAGGATTGTTTATTAGCCGTATTGAAGTATGGGATGACAGGATTTTTATATTAAATGAACTTCAGTCGCATAATAATATTTTATGTTTTGATTTGTCGGGCAGATTTTTGTTTAAAATAGAAAGAACAGGACAGGGACCCGGAGAAGATGTGGACCTGTACGATTTTTTAATTGACAAAAATTTGAATCATTTGGTTTTGTTGAACGGAATCGACAGAGCCATGCATTTCGACATGCAGGGAAATTTTTTGTATAATATATATTCTAAGGATCAGTATTTTCCAAGATATACTGTTTATTTGAACGATTCCACTTATTTGGCATCCAATGAAGGCGGAGTTGAAACCGGTGTACCCAAGGGTACCAGTCTAATATATCTTGATGCTAGAACAATGAATGTACGGGAGAAATCAAGCGATATGGACGAATATAGCTATAATGCCGGTCATAACCGTCTAAGCGTAAGTGAAAATAGGGCATTGGGATTTTCATATAACGATTCCATATACGACGTTTCCGATATTAACAATATACATGTCGAATACATTATTGATAATGGATCCTGGCAAGCTAAAGCGAAGAAAAAACTTCGCCACGATATTGATCAGTTAACGGGTTACCCTGAACAAATACAATTGCTGACTGATTTTTTTAATGAACACTATTTCAGTGGCAAACTCATGCACATAAAAGCAATACACGAAAATGACAAATATCTCGCTCTGAGCTGTTCAAAACCGGTAAAAAAGACGAGAGACATTATTGATTATGTTTTATTCCATGACAAACAGAACAGCAGGACATACAATTCCGAGAACATTGATTTCGGTGGAGTTAAATTATTCAACTGTTCGATACGCGGAGCCGACGAATCGCTATACTGCATATTATATTCAACGTTTTCGGATGAAGATAAGGCAAAAATCGGAAACAGTCCCGTCTTTACCGAAGCCGACAGAAAAAAACTTGTTGAATTTCAGGAAGAAGATAACCCTTTAATTATTGTCTTAAAATAACAAAGTAATATCATGAAACGGCAAAATATTTTATTGACTCTGTTAATCCTGTTAACGGGAAGCTGTGTTTCCGATATGCCGATAGAGATTAAAATTTGTGAAACACTGCATAAGGATAATGCTGAAACATCGCTGGTACTGTTCATCTCGGAAGGTTCGTGTGCAGAATGTATTAATGTGGAGTTTCAAAATCTCGCTGCAAACGGGGAACTCATAGATTCTTTAATTGTAGTTGGAGCATTTTCCAAACGAAGATATTTTGATGCCTGCGTTAATTCAATTGCGTTCAACAAACCGTTGAAGAAGATATTTATAGACCGATCCGAACTGGAAGGAGTAAAATTAAAAGCCAGTCTGTTTTATTTTGTGTACCGAAAATCTTCGGATTACAGTAACGCTTTTTCAGATGTGTTCTATCCGGATGTCTGTATGCAGGATTTAACTGTAAAATATTATCTTTCCGTGAGAGATAAAATCTCCGGCAATTAATTGTGCTTCCATCAGTATTTACAATGACGACTTTTGACGGCTGACGCCTACTGTGATTACGGGTCTGGACTATCGTCATTGCGGGCTTGACCCGCAATCCCATATCACAAAACTACACCGCGCGAGGAATAACATAATTTACAAAATATGTTAATTGACTGCGTCGAACTAAAGTTTGGCTACGCCGATTTAAAAATTCTACAAATTCTGTCAAAAAAGAAATTCTGTCAAAAAAGGGGACGCAGTCAAATACACTCTTCACCGTTAATAAATAATTATTATTACTTTTACGCCTTAAAAAATAATTGAAATATGAAGTTAAAATGTATCCTCAGGACAATTGTCAGAATAGCTATCGGTCTGTTATTCATATTTTCCGGTTATGTTAAAGCCATCGACCCCACTGGTTCGGGAATTAAATTCGGAGAGTATTTCGAGGCTTTCGGAATGTCTGCTTTAGAGCCGGGAGCTTTGGTGTTCGGGGTTTTGCTGTCCTCTGTCGAGCTGGTAATCGGATTATGTTTCCTTTTAGGAGTGAGAATCAAACTTGCTTCGCTGGGAGCGGTTTTGTTCATGGTCTTTATGACGGTCTTAACCCTGATTCTGGCAATAACGGATGCCGTTCAGGATTGCGGCTGTTTCGGCGACGCCATAAAATTAACAAACTGGCAAACGTTCTATAAGAATTTAATCATCATGCCGTTTGTTATATATGCCTTTGTCGAGCGGAAAAATTACAGGCAGATATTCGGGAATAAAACAGAATGGATTATCGCCGTTTTTTTTCTGGCTGTCCCGTCCGGCATTTCGATATATGCATACCGGCATCTTCCTTTCATTGATTTCATGGAATATAAGGCCGGAGTTAATATCCCCGACGGAATGATTATCCCCGAAGGCGCTCCCGCCGATATTTACGAAGAAAGCGTTTTCATCTACGAAAAGGACGGAAAAAGAGAGAGTTTCACACTTGAGAACCTGCCCGACAGCACATGGAAGTTTATAGACGCCCCTGCCCCGAAACTGTTGAAAAAAGGATATGTGCCTCCTGCAAAAGATTTTTCGATCACTGCGCCGGATACAAGGAATGCTGTTCACGAAGATATTTTTGCGCGGGGCGGATATTTGATATTCATTACTTCTGCCGATGTCGGCAGTGCAAAACTTGACAATTCGAACGCCCTGAACGGACTTTACGAATATTCGGTGAACAATAATATCAGTTTCATGATGTTATCCGGCTCGTCCGAACAGGCTAATCAGGTATACGTGCAGAATACCGGAGCAAAATATCCCGTATATTCGACAGATGCGACAGTTCTGAAAAGTATGGTGCGTTCCAATCCGGGTATCATGTTACTGAAAAATAATACTGTTTTGAAAAAATGGAATATCAATGACGTTCCTTCGACAGATGAACTGAAAGGCTTACTATCCGAAAATCCGGAAGACATAATCGCCGGCAGTTACAGTTGCAGCAAACGGACAAACATTCTGTTTATCTGTATTGTCGCTGCCCTGTTCGTTTTCTTTTCGGTAAAAAGTTTCTACAGGAAATAAATGTGTTGATGAAAATCAAAAAAATATTGAGATTGCTGTCGGCAGTATGTTTTTTCGCCGTGTCGGTCTGTGTTTTGTTTATCCTGACTGTTTCACTGACAGATTATAAACCCGAAAAGGAGACGGTTTTAACAAACATGCCCAAAGCGGCTGCGCCGGATATTGATACGATAGAAATACTGACGTGGAATACCGGATATGCAGGCCTGAGCGACGGTATGGATTTTTTCTACGACGGCGGCTCGAAAACAAGAACCGACAGGGAAACCGCCATGAAAAATCTGGAAGCAATAACGTCGTTTATTGCCGGCGCTTTCGCCGATTTTGTTTTTTTACAGGAGGTAGACAGGGCTTCGACACGTTCGTACAATATTGACATGCTGTCGGCAATAACTGCAAAAAAACCTTTGTACGCAGCATTTTACGGAATAAACTACAATGTACTGTACGTACCCGCGCCCCTTACTTCCCCGATGGGAAAAGTCGAGTCGGGCATTCTGACTTTGAGCCGCTATGTCCCCTCGCAGGCTGTACGTTATGCCTATCCGGTGAAACAGTCATGGCCCAAAAGACTTTTTTTGCCGGACAGATGTTTTGTAGTATGCAGATATCCGCTGAAAAACGGTAAACAGCTGGTTTTAATAAACACTCATAACTCGGCTTTCGACAGCGGCGAACAGAGACGCGAAGAAATGCTTGTGCTGAAAGATTTTATTATGACCGAATACGGGAAGGGTAACTGTGTCATCGCCGGCGGCGACTGGAACCAGACGCCGCCAGCCACAAGCACGAAATCCCGTTTCGACGCAGCTACGAAATATTTTACTCCGCTCCCAATACCGGACGATTTTATGCCTCCGTCATGGAAATGGATTTCGGACGGTAACCCGACAAACAGATTCCTTGACATGCCTTACGTCAAAGGTAAAACCAAAGAAACTTTAATCGATTTCTTTTTGATATCGCCGAATGTCGAAGCAATACACTCGGAAAGAATCGATAAAAACTACCGGTATTCCGATCATAATCCCGTCGTCGGAAAGTTTGTGCTAAGGCGTTGACAGGAAAATTAAAATGTCATCAGGCTGCATATTTTAAAAATATAATAAATATAATTATAAAATGAACACAACAAAAATCTATTTACTGTTAGCATTATGTTTAACATTATTAATGTCCTGCGGGGACAAAACAGAAATCGCGGTTAATCAGGTGCCGATGAAATGGCATTACGACAGGCCCGCCGTAAAATACTGGGAGGGTTTGCCGGTTGGGACGGGACGTTTCGCGGCAATGATTCCCGGAGCTTTAGGTCACGAAGTTATCGCTTTTAACGACGAGACGCTCTGGACGGGCGGACCGTACAACCCTAATCCGTCCGGCGGACCGGAAACGCTCAAAAAAGTCCGCGAACTGATTTTTGCCAAAGATTACGTCCAGGCGCATAAAGAGGCGTGGAATCTTGGCTATCCGGGCCGGCATGTGCAGTTTTACCAGCCGATGGGACGTCTTAACATCAGTTACGCCGGACACGAGTTTCCGAAAACGACCGGATATAACCGCGAACTCGACATGGACAACGCGCTTGTCAATGTTTCGTACCGGCTGGACGGAGTGAATTACTCGCGTCAGGTTTTCGCCAGCTATCCCGAACAGGTGATTGTCATACGTCTGACTGCCGATAAAAAAGGGAAAATAAATTTTGCAAGCTGGTTTACAAGTCTTCAGCCGGGCGCCACGACAAAAGTGGAAGGCAACGAAATCGTCATGGAAGGGACGACGATCTCCGAAAAGCCGGGTGCATCGGGCGCAAATTACGGGAATCAGTGGACGATTCTTCCTCCAAAAATGCGATGGCAGTCCAGAGTGAAAATCCTCAACGAAGGCGGGACGCTGACAGCCGGCGAAGATAAACTCGCCGTTGCCGACGCCGACGCGGTTACGCTGATTCTTGCCGGCGCAACAAACTGGGTGAACTGGAATGATGTGTCGGGCGACGAACGGAAACGCTGCGACGGCTATGTCTCCAAAGCTGCAAAATATTCTTATCCGGAACTTTTGCAGCGTCATCTCGACGATTACCGTCCGCTTTTTGCCGCATGCAGGATTGACCTTGGCGCAGACCCTGTTCCATCGCTGACAACTTCGCAGGCAATGGATACCGTTCGGAAAGGACTGGTTAATCCGGCTTATGAGGCGCGTTATTTTCAGTATGGACGTTACCTGCTGCTTGCCGGCGCACGCGAAGGTACTCTGGCGTTCAACAATCACAATATCTGGTTAGACAATCTCGAAGGCAGATGGCAGGGTCGATGGACGCTCAATATCAACATTCAGGAATGTTACTGGCCTGTCGAAAACACTAACCTGCCCGGAGTAAACGAATCGCTGCTGCTCTTTGTCGAAAACCTTGCGCAGGCAGGACAGCGCACAGCAAAAGAACTGTTCGGATGTCGCGGCTGGTGCGCCTGTCACGGAACGGACGTCTGGTTCAACACCGCTCCGACCGACGGAAATCCTCTGCACGCAACATGGCCAATGGCGGGTTTCTGGCTGATGCAACAGCTTTACGACCATTATCTTTACAATCCCGATACCGACTATCTGAAACGCATCTATCCGCTGTTGAAAGGCTCGGTGGAGTTTTGCCTCGATTTTCTGGTCAAAGACCCCGAATCGGGATATCTTGGTACATGTCCGGCATCGTCGCCCGAAAACTGTTTTATTGACGATAAGGGAAACAAAGCCGCATTATCATTCGCGTCGGCGGGCGACATTCAACTTGTACGTACCGCATTACGCAACTTTGTAGCGGCTGCGGGGACGCTCGGTATCGACGGCGGGTTAAGCTCGCAGGCGGAATCCGCTCTTAAACAGTTGCCGCCTCACCGGATTGGCAAACACGGACAGTTGCAGGAATGGTTCTACGATTTCGACGAACCGGAAGTTACTCACCGTCACATAATGCACCTTGTCGCCTTTTATCCCGACGACGACATCACGATTCGCAAAACTCCCGAACTTGCCGACGCCGTACG
The DNA here is from genome assembly GCA_031275145.1 of Prevotellaceae bacterium. GTDB lineage: Bacteria > Bacteroidota > Bacteroidia > Bacteroidales > UBA932 > JAIRLF01. Next base: position 6,560 of record JAISPE010000258.1, read on the forward strand.
GGTAGTGTTGAAACGCAGAGGTCCCGATAACATGGGCTGGACAGGCGCATGGCGGATTAACCTGCGGGCGCGTCTCGAAGAACCGGCCGCCGCTTATGCCGATTTACACAAAATGATTACGGACGTGAGTATTCATCCCTATCCCGAAGACAGCCGTATCACTCCTTCGTTTGAAGGCAATCAGGCAATTCAGGGCGTCACCGCCGGAATGGCCGAAATGTTGATGCAAAGTCACAGCGGAGAGATTTCGCTGCTGCCCGCATTGCCCGAACAGTGGAATACCGGCGCAGTCGAAGGACTTCGGGCGCGCGGCGGCTATGATGTCAATATTGCCTGGAAAGACGGAAAACTCTCCAGAGCGACAATCAGGGCAAATTATGATAAAACCTGCCGTCTGCGTACTAAAACGCCGGTAAAGGTATTGACAGACAATAAGGAAATACCGTGTATTCCGTTAGAAGAAAATCTGATTGAGTTTGATGTCACAGCGGGAAAAACATATTGCATTTATTGAAAAGTTGAAAAAATAATAAAAAATTATGAAAAGAATATTGCTGTTTTGTACGTGATTTTTGTCATACTCTCTTTCGTACTGTAACTGAAAAAGCTTGCTGTAAGAATATTGCGAAAAGCGTCATTGTAAATAATCGTTTCGTACCGAAACTGAAAGAGTAATGACGCTTGCCGGAAGTCCG
>JAISPE010000296.1 GCA_031275145.1 Prevotellaceae bacterium
AAAAGGAATTTTGTCGTACATCCGTTTATTCGTAATTCATCGTTTTGTGCAGTTTGAATAAAAATTCCAATCCTCCGCCCGCTCTGTTTTTGGCGACAATTGTTCCTTTGTGGAAAGCAACAGCATTTTTCACGATAGATAATCCCAGTCCCGATCCGCCCGTATCCCTTGTACGTCCCTCGTTAATACGGTAAAAACGTTCAAAAATCCGGTTTAAATGCTGTTCGCCGGAAATGCCCGCTCCATTATCGGAATACGAGAAATAGTAGAAATTCTTATCTTCATTATATTTACAGATATGTATGTCAATGTCCGTACCCGCATAACGGATTACATTGTCCGTGAGGTTTCTGAATATGGAATAAAGTAAGTTTTCGTTGCCTTTTACGACCGCATCTCCGGCAATATCCCAATGCATCCGGATATTTTTATCCTGCAATGGAATCTCCATATCGTTTTTAAGATTTTCAAGTAATTTAACAATAACGACTTCTTCCGATTTGAATGACTGCGGAGCTTTCTCCATTTTAGTAATCAAACTCATGTCGCGTATCAGTTCCGAAAGACTTAAAACCTGATTATATGCGCTTTTAATGAAATAATCCCTTTTTTTCGAGTCCAGATTATGTTCCAGAATTGTCTCCAGACATCCCCTGATTCCGGTGACGGGAGTACGGAGTTCGTGAGTAATATTTCCCGTCATTTCCTGTTTCAGCCGACGGGTTTTTTCCTGTTTTGTAATGTCGTTAATAATGATTTCAAAGCTTTTATCGTCAAAAACGTTTACTCTGACGGCAAAACTTTTCCCCTGCCTGTCGATTTGAGTTTCAAAATAATGTTCCCGAGTTTCCCGGTTTGATAAAAACGATTTGATTTTTTCAAAAGAAACATCGGTAAACAGGGTCGCCGGATCGCTGTTCGCCAAGTCCGTAATCACACTCAAATACTGTATAAACAGTCCATTATAAAACTCCACCGATCTGTCGGCAGAGAAAAAACACAGGCCTTCTTCCGAAGTGTGTACGTGCTGCAATAACTTCTCCCGTTCGAGCGCTATCTCTTTTTTGCTTTCTTTCAGTTGATGGTAGTTTTCCATGATTTTCGAACTTATTTCTCCAAGTTCGTCTTTTGGAAATTGAGAATCTGAAACGCTTTTTTCGCTGCTGTCCATAAACAGGGCGAAATCGCGGAGTTGCTTGATAGATTTCCCTAATCTGCCGGCAACCAGATTTATGAGAATAAGCATCCCCGCAAAAAGGACAATTATGTAATACAGGAAAAGATTGTCGGGTTTAAGAAAATCCCTGACATTGATGTCGTATGGCAAAGCTACCCGAACGTAATAATTATCAAAATGTTTTGCGTAATACAGATATTTTTTTTCGTTGGAAGCCGAAACACGTATGTTGCTTCCCTTTCCCGTTTTGCCGGCCATGATTATTTCCGGTCTGCCGGCGTGATTTTCCATCACAGCGGTTTCCGAGACAGCATTGTCGTACAACACCTGTCCCTGACTGTCAATCAAGGTCAGACGGATATTTTCGGGAAACAGTTCCAGCAAACTGTCCGGGACCGGCTTGCCGGACTGTTGCGATATGACTGCGTCAATAATGTTTGCATATACATCCAATTTTTCTTCCAGTACTTCGGTTTTGTGCTTTTTCTCACGCAATTGCCCGACAAAAAATATGCCTGCCGCAAAAGCTGTGAAAATCACGAAAAAATACAGGAAGATCTTTTGTTTGTAATTCGTTTTCATTCTTTTGTGATGTTAAACCTGTAACCGAACCCGGCACGGTTGGAAATAATGGAAGCTCTGTCCCCAAGTTTTTTACGCATACGCGTAATATGAACATCCACCGTTCGTTCCGTGATATACGGCGTATCTTTCCAGACACGGTCAATGATTTCGTCACGTGCATAAATCCTGTCGGGATTCTCGGCCAGCATTACAATCAGTTCAAATTCTGTACGTGTTAACGGGATTTTCCTGTTTTCGACAACCATCTCTTTCAATTCAAAATCTATGACAATATCGTCAAAAACAAGTTTGCGGTCGGACTTTTCGGATGTGGCGGCCGTTCTTTTCAATACGGCTTTCACTCTGGCAATCACTTCTTTTATCGAAAACGGTTTGGAAATATAGTCGTCGCCGCCAACAGAAAACCCTGTAAGCATGTCGTTTTCCGTATCTTTTGCCGTCAGAAAAATAACGGGTACGGGATTTTTTTTCTGCCTTAACATTTCAGCAAATTTATAACCCGATATTCCACTCATCATCACATCTAAAAGGATAAGCGAACAGTCGGGCGAGAGTTTTTTTAATGCTTCTTCCGCCGAATGAGCGCAGGTAATATCATATCCCTCGTTGGCAAGATTAAATTCAAGAACTTCGCAAATAACGGCTTCGTCATCTACGACAAGAATTTTTGGCGACTTTGTATAACTTGTATTCATACTGTAAATATAATGAAAATCCTTTCTGTTACACGATTGCTCCCGCAATCTGACTTAAAATTACGACGCAAAATAACAATATAATTATAACATAACAGAGAAAAAAATGTTACAATACGGTTACACTCTTGTTTAGGAATGAAAATGGGTAAAATAAAGAGGATATAACGGTTGTTTTTAGTGAAGAAAGATTAATAAAGTATAACACTTTCTCCTGCTGCGGGATTTCCTATACGCGATTTTGGGGAGGATTGCAGGTCACCGCAATGACGCCCATTGTCATCCCATTGTCAATTTTTCGCTGAAATTTATTTTCCATTTTATTCATAATTTAAGGTGATATCAGTAATATAAAAAATAGTGGTACCTACAACGGGAGATACGATATCCGAAGGATAGTATTTCCCACTAAATGTCACTTTCCTGTCTATGTCTTCAGTGAGTTTCTCTTTTAATCCTTTTATCAGGTATACATATCTACTATCAATATTTATACCCTCATTATCATCTGCATCAGGAGATTTGGAAGAATCAATTCCAAACAGCCCGTATTCCGAAAAATACAATAATCTTCCCGATGAATCTGTAACCGTCTTTTTGGGTACATTAGGATCCGCTTTATCATAAGAGGACCCGTAACCGTCTTTGTTATCACCTTTGTTACAACCGAATATGCCCAATAAAAAAAATGCCATACACGATAAAAATAATAAATGTTTCATAAATAATTTATTTTTAATTGTTTATATTTATTTTTTTGATATGATTAACGTAATTTACAAATCTGTTAATCAATATGCCATTTTTT
>JAISPE010000158.1 GCA_031275145.1 Prevotellaceae bacterium
GGGAATAAGGGCTGTATGATATTTGCCCGGGCTACTAAGGGGACTTTGGGGGAAATAAGGGTTGCTTCGCAATGACGAAAGGACTGTTAATATGCCTCTTACAAAAAGCGTCATTGTAAGGAGCGCAGCGACGAAAATCATTCTGTCAGCAGTTCTTCTATTTCTTCCCTGTTCATCATATTCAGGGGATTTGCCGAGGCGACGAATTTATCGGCTAATTTTGCCTTATTCTCCTGCAGGTGGCGGATTTTTTCTTCTATGGTTTTTGTAGAAATAAAACGGTAGACTATAACGTTTTTATCCTGTCCGATACGGTGTGAGCGGCTGATTGCCTGCATTTCGGCGGCCGGATTCCACCACGGGTCAAGGATAAAAACATAGTCGGCGACAGTGAGATTCAGTCCGACGCCTCCGGCTTTCAGCGAGATAAAAAAGCAGTGTATATCCCCGTCGCGGGTAAATTTGTCGATTTCCTTTTCGCGGTCAACGGTAGAGCCCGACAGCCATGCATACCTGCGATTCTGTTTATCGAGATAGCCGGCAAACAGGCGCAGATGCATCACAAACGAAGAAAAGATCAGTACCTTATGATTTTCCGCTATCAACCCTTCGATATACATAACCACCTGATCGAATTTTCCCGAATCGCCGGTATATTCTTCATCGACAAAGCGGGGATGGTTTGCCAGCAGGCGCAAGCGTGTCAGACCCTGCAAAGCGATGAAAGGTATTTTTTTCGGATCAATCATGACCTCCTCCGAGATCAGGTTGTTGCGTATCCGGCTTTTTTCGGTTTCGTAATATTCCGCCTGTTCCTCGCTCATATCGCAATAGATTACTTCTTCGGTTACCGGCGGCAGTTCGGGGGCTACCTCGCTTTTTGTACGGCGCAGCATAAACGGCTGTATCATGTGCAGCAGAGCCTTTTCCTGCTGTTCGTTTTCCTTTTTTATCGGGTTGATATAACGTTTCTTAAAAGACGAATGACTTCCCAGCATTCCCTCGTTGACGATATTGAACTGCGCCCACAGGTCGGAGAGAGAGTTCTCGACAGGCGTCCCGGTAAGCGACAGTTTGTATTGCGACACAATCTGTTTTACAGCTCTGTATGTCTGCGATTCCGGATTTTTGACATACTGGCTTTCGTCCAGAACCAGATAGCAAAACCCGAAACAGGATAATATGTCGATATCGTTCCTGAGAGTTGCGTATGTAGTGATTATCACATCATAATCCGCAAATATGGAAGTTGAGTTTCTATTCTTCAACCTGTTTTTCCCCGCGTAGGGATACACGCGCAGCGCGGGAGCGAAACGTTCCAGCTCATTCTGCCAGTTAAACAGTAACGATGTCGGCATAACGATCAGGGAAACGGGACGCCTGTTCTGCCGTTCAGCCTGCGCCCGAAGTCCGGGATCCGCCGGCCGGTCGAAGATTGACAGCTGCCGTTCCGTTTTCGGGACAGTATCGACGGGAGGGAGGCCGGTATTTTCATTCGCCGTGTCCCGTGCGGCTTCGTTTGCAATATACTGCAAAAGCACGATTGTCTGCAAAGTTTTTCCGAGTCCCATATCGTCGGCAAGACATCCTCCGAATTTATTTCTGTAGAGATATACCAGCCACGAAAATCCTTTTTTCTGATAATTATACAGTTTGATGTTAATACCTTCCGGGACGGGAATATTTTTGAACGCGTCTGTTTTCTCTGCCGGCTTTTCCCAGTGGTCGAGCAGGCGGAAATGACGTTTGTCCAAACGGATAGTGTCTCCCGTCTTTTTCCCGAAATACATAATATCACGAAACCATGCAAACCATTCTTCCGGTAAAATGACAACCGTATTGTCCGGCAGCACATATTCGCGGATGCCTTCGAGGATATGATTGCGGAAATGGCTGAACGGTATTGTAAAACTGTCGAAAACGACCATACAGTTAACATCGAACCAGTCCTGTTTACGGCCTGTCTGCATAACCGTTTCGATTTTTCCGGTGTAGTAAAACGACTTCGAGAGTGACTGCGAAAACTCAAAATACCGCATCGTCTCTTCATTAGCCTGTATCCACCGGATAATTGCCCCGATTCTGTCAATATTGTCGGCATCTTCCGGCGTTTCCGCGTAGAAATTGCAGACGTCCCTCCGTTTCAGTCCCCGCGTCACCAGAAGATTGATCATCGAATTTTCCCGGGGTTTATTGCGTTCATACCAGTTGATTACGGTTTCACCGGATTTTTCTTCGGTGAAAACAATTTTCTGTTCCGTATAGTCGTTTAACTGGATAAGCTTTCTGTTATATCTGAAACTCAGGATTAAAACCGGCTGCATGTTCAGGTCGTAGCCAAGGTTAAGCACGGGCTGTATGTCGGGACTGATTCTGTTTATCTCTATACCTTCGGATTTTACTTCGTATTTTCTAACACAGTTGATGACAAACCTTTCGATATATGTTTTGTACGAGGCGGCACGCACTCTGATATTGTCTTTGGTGAAAAACGGTTGCAGTTTCTTGGCGTCAATATCGTTAAAAACAAACAGCTTATTGTCGATAACAGCAATCGCCGGCTCGTTGCATACTGCGGCAAAGAACCGGGATTTCAGGTCGATAACCTCATCGCCGGATTTTACCTGAATAAAATAAAGCAGCTCGCCGGATTCCTCTTTCCTGAAATTAAAAATAACGTCGGCATCCGAACCGGTCACTGTTATCGTATTGAAATCATACAGATTGCGGGTTTTGACGTTTTCGCGGAAATAAACGGGGATTTTCGCCCGCCGGATAATGGCGATCATCTTCCGCTGAGCCGATTCGATTACGGGACGGATAAAACGTTCGATCTTTTCAGGCTCAATCTTTCCCCGAAAGTCGATGGTGTATTTTTCTCTCGAAAAGTTTTTCATCAGGGTCTTTTCGGTATATTTTTCATAATGGGAGACGACGGTTTTCTGCTCGGCGGTAAGCGTGGCGAAACACGAGGATTCGCGCTCGATGATTTCCTGTATCAGCAGCGAATCATAGTTTGTCCTTTTGACAAGGACAGGCTGGAGGATATATCCCCAGACAGGATTTTCAATAAGGCAGACGACAAACATTTTCCCGTATTAACTCTGAATCAAAAATAAAACGGCCGGCGACAGTTCGCATAATTCGCAGACCGGTCTAAGCCTTGCTTCCATACGCCAAATCTCCGGCGTCGCCAAGTCCGGGAACGATATACGATTTCAAAGTCAGTTCCTCGTCGATTGCTCCGACCCAGAGTGTCACGTCTTCGGGCAGCATGTGTTTGAGGATATATTCAACTCCGTCGCGGCTTGCTATGGGCGCCACAATATGTGTATGCAGAGGTTCGCCTTTCTTTTTTAATACATTATAAACCATGTCGATCGATTCTCCGGTAGCCAGCATGGGCTCGCAGATGACCAGCACTTTCCTGTCCAGCGAGGGGGAGGAAATAACGTCGATCTGTATGGAGAATTTATTGTCCTTGCCGTATTTGCGATGCGCCGAGATAAATACGTTTTCGGCGTGATCAAAGTAATTGAGCATCCCCTGATGGAGGGGCAAACCCGCTCTGAGAATTACCGACAGCACCATTTTATTCACAGGAAGAGAAACGTCCGCTATTCCAAGAGGCGTTTGAACCTGGGTGAGTTCATAATCCAGTTCCTTGCTGATTTCGTATGCGAAAATTTCACCCGCACGCTCCAGATTTCTGCGAAAACGCATGCTGTCTTTCTGGATATCCGTATCCCGCATTTCCGCTATAAAGCGGTTAAGGATACTGTTTTGTTTACCTGTTTCACGTAGCATTTTTTCAAATTATTATGTTTATTTAACAATGGCAAATATAACTGTTTTATTTGACTTACGATACAAAAA
>JAISPE010000048.1 GCA_031275145.1 Prevotellaceae bacterium
TCCCCAGACCGGGAACATCTTTCAGTGATATGGCAGCGACGTAACTCCTGAATTTTTAAATCGGCGAAGCCAAAGGACATAACTTTCATAACCGCATATTGCGGTCGGTTTTTGTGACCGAATCAAGTTTTTTGCGGTCATTCTAAAATTAATTAGTACATTTGCGTCATTGTAAAAATAATGGATTGTATAAAAATGGCAATAAAGTTTCAATTCAACAAGACCTCGCTAAATGATCTTAACAAGCAGCTTAAGATGCGTATAAGGGCTTTGCCTACAATTAAAAGCAAGGAGTCGGCTTTGCGTATGGAGGTTCAGAAAGCGAAGGAAGAAGCCGGCAGATTGTCGGCTGAACTGGAAGAATTGATTAACTCCTATATCCATATTTCGGGCTTGTGGAACGAGTTTGAGCCGGATTTAGTAAAGGTAAAAGACGTCAGTTTAAGCTCCGAAAAAATTGCAGGAGTAAATATTCCTGTTCTTAATGAAGTACTGTTCGATACCGGACAGTACAGTCTGTTCGGCAGTCCGGTTTGGTACACAGACGGTATACAGATACTTCAAACACTTGCGACTGCAGGTATCCGGTACGAATTTTACGTGCAGAAAATCAACCTGCTCGATCATGCAAGAAAGAAAACCACCCAAAAAGTAAATCTGTATGAAAAAGTGCAGATTCCGGGATACAGCGAAGCCATACGTAAAATCAAACGTTTTCTGGAAGACGAAGATAACCTCTCGAAATCAGCCCAAAAAATAGTAAAAAAACGTCAGGAAGAGGAGGGCGGAGAATGATAGTACCGATGGTAAAATACAGTTTCCTGCTGTATCACGGTGATTTCAACCGTTTTTTGGAACAGTTGCAGGAACTTGGAATGATTCATGTCGAATCGCGCAATGTGGAACTCGATGAAGAAACAAACGATATTATCCGTAAAGCCGGAAATTTCAATAAAATAAATTCCGAACTCAAAACCGTTGAAACGACTCCGGAAACCGTTCCGTTCGATGGAGATGCGTACGCTTTGGCCGAAACGTATTCCAGTATCAGGGAGCAGCTTGCAAAACTTGAGGCCTCAATTGCCAAAGTCAGTAAGGACATTGAAGAAGCGCTTCCATGGGGCGAATTTAATGAAGATGACATTGAACGTATTGCTTCGCTTGGAATTACGCCGAAATTTTATGAGATCCCGGTCAGGCAGTTTGACGAAAACTGGGCAAACATTTATCCGCTTTACGAAATAAACCGTACCAAGGGAAGGGTTTATTTCGTTATATTGCAGGACAGTCAGGATTTTAACTTCGAATTGCAGGCCGTCAAACCGCCTTCGCAGTCTTGCGTCAAATTGCAGAACGAACTGCATCGGTTGAATGAGCGCCATTCGCATTATAAACGGCAGTTAGCATCTCTGGCCATGTCTGCCGGAATTTTGTCGGAAGAACGTAAACGTCTGACAGAGAAAATCGATTACAACACGGCAAAACTCAGCGCGCAAAATGAAGCCGGTGACAGTATCAAAATATTGACGGGCTGGCTGCCGAAAGAAAACAGGGATAAGTTTGAAGCGTTTCTGGAAACTCGGGATACCGTCTATTTCACGGAAGAAAAGATAAAAGACGGGGAAGAACCCCCTGTCCTGCTGAAAAACAACAAATTTGTCCGTTTATTCGAGCCAATTACCAATCTGTATTCTTTGCCGAATTACAGGGAGCTGGACCCGACGCCGTTTTTCGCTCCGTTTTTCATGCTGTTTTTCGGATTCTGCCTCGGCGACGGAGGATACGGGTTTCTTATTCTTGTCGCAGCTTCATTGCTGAAATTAAAGATAAAAAACGCCGGTATACGCTCTGTACTGACTCTGGCTCAATATATGGGAGCGGCGACAGTGCTGTTCGGAGTCATTACCGCTACATTTTTCGGAATATCAATGGACAGTATAAGACCCGACAAAATCATCGAACGTCTCTTTGATTTAAAAGAAAATTTCGGGATGATGATACTTTCTCTCATGCTGGGATTCATACAGATAATCTTTGCGATGTTTGTCAGCGCTGCAAAAACCGTCAAGCAGAAAGGCTGGAAATATGCGCTTTCGACATGGGCATGGATTGTTGTAATCATCGGAGGAGCAGTCCTGTACGCGCTTAAAGACAGTTCGGGGAATATTGCCGTTCTGTATACTGTCGGCATAATCTGGTGTCTGGCGGAACTTGTTGCCCTGTTTTACAATACACCCGGCAAAAATCCTTTCGTAAACTTCGCTTCGGGACTGATGACAACCTATAACATGATATCGGGTTTGATGGGCGACATGCTCTCGTACATACGGCTTTTCGTACTCGGATTGACGGGCGGCATTCTCGGCGGAGTGTTCAACAGTCTGGCGGTTACGACCGGCGACGGCATAGATATTCCCGTAGTCAGTCAGTTGATTACGCTCATAATACTGTTATTCGGGCACAGTTTGAATTTTTCGCTGAATATTTTGGGAGCGGTAGTTCATCCTTTGCGTTTAACGTATGTGGAATTTTATAAAAATGCGGGATTCAACGGCGGCGGTCATCCCTTTAAACTGTTTGAGAAAATAAAATGATAATTAAATATATAGAAATAGAAATATTATGACAGCAATTTTATTGGCATACATAGGAGTAGCCTTAATGGTCGGACTTTCGGGTCTTGGCAGTGTATATGGAATCACGATATGCGGCAACGCCGCAGTCGGAGCCTTGAAAAAAAATCCGGGCGCTCTGGGCAGTTACATCGGTCTGGCGGCAATGCCCAGTACACAGGGATTATACGGATTCGTCGGATTTTATTTACTTCAGGAGAAACTTGTGACGGATATAAGCCCCCTGGCCGGAGCAGCTATTTTCGGTGCGGGCATAGCTATGGGCGTTGTCGGTTTGCTTTCGGCCGTACGTCAGGGCGAAGTCTGTGCAAACGGTATAGCTGCAATCGGAAGCGGTTACAAAGTAATGGTTCAGACCATGCTTTTTGCAGCTTTCGCCGAATTTTACGCAATCATTGCCCTCCTGTTTGTTATTCTGACAAACAGCGCACTGTGAATCGTGAGTAAAAATTTACAGAATACGGGACTAAAACCGGGAAAATCCTTTAATCCTGTAAATTTTGTCTATATTTGTGCGATTTTTATGTATTGACTATTGTAAATTTAAAATTAATAAACATGAAAGGACATCCAAAAGGACTGCTTGTTCTCGCCCTGACGAATATGGGCGAACGTTTCGGCTACTACACCATGTTAGCCATTTTAGTATTGTATATTAAAGCAAAGTTCGGACTGTCGTCGTCATCGGCGAGTATGATTTACGGCGTTTTTCTGGCTTTGGTTTATTTTCTGCCTCTGATAGGCGGATTTGTTGCCGACAAGATTTTAGGATACGGGAAAACAATCATAGTCGGCGTGTTTGTGATGTTTGCGGGATACGCGCTGCTTGCCGTTCCGAGCGAACCGAATATTGTGGGAGAAATAATGATGTATAGCGCTTTATTCCTGATCGCAACGGGTACAGGTTTTTTCAAGGGCAATTTGCAGGCGCTTGTCGGCAATCTCTACGAATCCGGCGACTATAAAGGAAAACGGGATATCGCTTTCTCTATCTTTTATATGTTTATCAACATCGGCGCTTTCTTTGCACCGAGTGTCGCCAACAGCATCAACAATGCTTTTTTGCGCAGCGAAAATTTCACGTACGACGCAAATATCCCGAACAATTATGTAAAACTGAACGATTTCAAAACCCTGAAAGTGCTGGATCTCTCCGAAGAGAACACATTCAGGAACGAGGCTTACAGCGGTCATAAACAGCCGCTGACAAAGAAAGACAGCGCTGCCGTTCTGGAAAAAGCCAAAAAACGGGATGGAGTAATATTCAAATCCGAAGAAGCGAAATACCTGTTCAACCTGAAAGCGGCAGGACTTGTCCAGCTGACCGAAGCGGGGCGAATCAAAGACCCGGCAAGACAGCTGTCAAAAAAAGAATATCAGCTGCTTGACAGTCGCGACCCGAACGATAAACCGGCAATTGCCGCCCTGAAAGAACGGATAAACGGTATAACGGTTACGAGCGCGGAGCTGTCCGGCGACCCGGATAAATTCCCCGTCAATTTTGCCCAGAGCTATGTGGATAATTTCTTGAGCAAATCGTATAACATGGCATTCGGAGTTGCCTGTATCAGTCTGATAATATCGTTACTGATATTCCTGCTGTTCAGAAAAACATGGAAACACGTCGATAAAACGCATAAACAGCAGCTTAAAGAAGGCTCGAACGTTGTTGTACTGACAAAGGCACAGGTCAGAGAACGGATGATTGCCCTGTTTTTAGTATTTTTTGTAGTGATATTTTTCTGGATGTCGTTCCATCAAAACGGGGCATGCATGACGATTTTTGCCCAGAACTATACTGCCGGCGACATCAGTCCGGCGCATAACATGATGTTCTCGCTGCTGTCGATAGCGCTTTTTGTTGCAGTGGTTTACGGGATATATATCGCAACGGTGGGGCTGTTCGGCGGAAAGAAACGGCCTGTACAGGGACTGACCGTCTCTCTGGCGGGACTGGCCGGTATCGCTGCATATTACTTTATCAGTGTAAAAGATGCCACAGAAGAATCGATAAAAATCACTCCGCAAATCTTTCAGCAGTTCAATCCTCTGTTCATCGTGCTTCTTACACCGCTCTCGGTAGCCCTGTTCGCATGGCTTGCAAACAGAAAGAAAGAACCTTCAGCTCCGCGCAAAATAGGTTATGGAATGTTTATCGCAGCAATTGGCTTCATTATATTAATGATAGCTTCATTCGGACTGTCGTCGCCATCTGAAATCGGAGACGGGGTTTCGGATGTGCTGGTTTCGCCAAACTGGCTGATAGGAACGTATTTCGTACTTACTCTCGCCGAACTGTTCCTGTCTCCGATGGGACTGTCTTTCGTGGCGAAAGTCGCTCCGCCCCAGTATAAAGGCATGATGCAGGGAGGCTGGCTGGCGGCTACGGCTATCGGCAACCTGATGGTCGGCATTATGGGTATTTTCTGGGAAAAGCTGCAACTGTACGCTTTCTGGGGTGTGCTTGTGATATGCTGCATACTGTCTGCCGCATTTATTTTTTCTATCATGAAACGGCTGGAAAAAGTTACTCAATAACAGTTTAAAATAAATACCGGGCGGAAATCCGTGCCGTACGCCGGATTTCCGTCTTTTTATTTTCCGAAAAGCATGATACAGTCACACAATCTTCAAATCCAGAAATTACTGATTAAAGCCGACGCCGTCAATTCTCCGTACGACAGGATTAAGCTTATCAAAAAGGCGATTAACATAGCCGATGCTCACAACGATACCGAATGGGGTTTCGATTTGCGAAAGCAGATCATCGCGGCGGAAAGAAGTACATCGTCATGTATGGAAGGCCTGCCCGCATTTACATGGATTCTGGACACATACGAGCATCATCCCGAACTGTGCGACGAAAGCACGTTTATGATGGAATATAAATGGATGATTCAGGCTGCCCGCCGCAATGCCGACGTGTCGATGCAACAGTTCGAATCCATAGTCGAGGACTACAAAATACGCCTGCAGAGAAACGGCTTTACGCTGCATTCGTATTACACCGCCAAAGCGCAGATGGCTTTTCAGCAGAACAGACTCGACGAAGCAAAGCTGTATCTCGACATGAGAAAATTCGAAGAACGTGACGATCTTTCCCACTGCGTTGCCTGCGAAATCCACGATCTGGTCGAATACGAACTTCTGACCGGAAATATTGATGCTGCCATTTCAATCGCCCATCCCATATTCTCGGGAAAAGAACGGTGTGTGTATGTCCCTTTCCAGACCGTCTGTACAGCCTTGAACATACTCGACAAATACGGATATGACGATTCTGCCGAAACACTGTTCAAAATAGCCGACGCCCTGCTGAACACCATGCGGCAGGAATACGACATGCCAAATATCGGACATATAGGCCAAATCATTTATTTTTTTACCAAAAGGGATAAAAACAGGGCATGGAACATATTTGAAGAATATGTTGAATGGAGTATTGACTGTGAGGATTATTTCAATTATCAGTTCAGTTCCGGGGTTTTGTCGCTTTTCAAGGGAAGCGGAACACGCGATATGAATGTCAGCCCGCGGATGCCATGGCATCAGCCTCTTGAACTTTACAAATTTTCCGAATTATATGCGTATTACTGGAATCAGGCCTCAACTCTTGCCGCTAAATTCGACGCCCGTAACGGAGGTACGAATTTTACCGACGAACTTAATTCAATGTCCTGAATGTTTTATTTACGATTGACCGTTGATTTGTTAAATCATTATTAATTTATTTATTGAAGACTCCAAAGCAGGTCAGACGCCGTATATGCGCCTGTACACATGTGTGTATAGCGCCTGTACACACATGTGTATAAGTACCTGTACACATGTGTGTATATACGGGCGGCAAAACGAAGCGTCGGAAAAGCGAATCAGCAACTAACTAAAAAATAGATATTAGCAAAAGTGCATGGAAAAACGAAGCGTCCGGATTCTTTACTTTTGCTTTACATTCGGTTTACATTTGAACGGTATTTGAACGGTGTTCAAGTAA
>JAISPE010000105.1 GCA_031275145.1 Prevotellaceae bacterium
ACGGAGGCATGACTTCTAATTTATCCTCTCTTAACCAACCGTGTGTTCCGGCAAAAGCATGAACTAATTGCTGCCAAAAAACATAACCCGAAACTTTTTTATTCCATAATTCATCGGGATAAACCTCAATTATTTTTTCCAGCATTGAAAATGAAATTAGTAATTGGGTCTTTAATGAGTTTAATATTGCATTATTTTCCATTTCTCCCTTCAATATAATATTCGATATAAATAATATACCTATTGCCGTTACCGCAGCTTTCTTCGATTATTTTTAATCCGTCTTCATATCTGCTCATTTGCAAGCCCTCCGTAAAAATATTCTGCCGCGTCTAGTACCGGCAAGTTTCCCGTTCCTGTTCAATACCTTCATGCTTCCTATATATACAGAAATAGAAATAGTATTCTTTGCCGTCTTGTCCTCCAATCAACGGCTTTTCACTTGCCTGAAATCCAAGTTTTGATAATGCCTGAATTCGTTCTCCGGCACCTTCAACGGCTTTTGTGGCTATCATATCACAATGGAATAATTCATAGGCCGCCGGTAGTATCAATCCAAGGGTTTCGGCAATAAAATCAGCCTTTTCATAATCACTCCGTAAATCAAGCCGTAAAAGACCGCAATGCGTATAAAAATCTTGCGCTTCCCGGTGAAATAATTCGATTGTTCCGACAACCGCATTATTTGCCCGTTTATCTATTATTGAAAAGCGGACAAAATATTTTTCGTTATAAGAGTATTGCCAAAAATCAACAGCCTTTTGCATTTTTTCTAAACTGGGATAATAAAAATCATCGCCGTGGCAATTGTCGCTATTGAAAAATGGAACGGCTTGTGTATCTGAATATACTTTTAGCAAATCGTTTACATCATCATTACAAAGCAGCCGAATTGTTATGTGTTCATTCTCAAATTTAGGACAAGCCATATATACATCATTCATTTTCCCATACCTCATTATCAGAATATACTATGCCGTTGCGGAGGCCGAGGGGCTTTAGGCCCCGAAGCGTAAACAGACCTGTTATGCGAAGTACCCGCCCTTTTACATTTATTTTCTTTTTACGGGTATTCTTAATATTGTTTTCATTTTTGATTTTTCTGTTTTCCTCGGGTCTGATAAATATATTTCGTGATGTTTCCTTTCTTCATTTGTCAAATCATTTATTAAATTATTTTCTTCTATGTATTTTTCTATTAATCTTATTGTCTTTAATTCTTCATCAAATGATCCAATATGCATACATTGCACACATAATCCTTCCTTTATTTTTATATATTTTGCCTTTTCCGTTTCAATTTTCTTTTTGTTTTTTACTTCATTACAGGCCCGTTGGAATACATCTTTTGTAACATATTCCGGCAGTCGTATTATTGATATCCAATTATATTGCGATTTATCTTTTGGCGGAACTTTTGCACTGTTATCAAACCACCATAATCCTTCAAGCGGCGGAACAACATAGTCAAAATAGCCATTGGGAATATTGTTTCCTTTTTTGCTCATTTTTATTGCATATTCTATCCCGTACAATAATTTGAGAGCGTTACTGTATTCACCATTTTCATCATTCGGGTTTCCTCTTCCCTCAACTGCGACAAAGGTTATTTCAGGAACTTCAATTATCACAGGTTGATCCTTGGGTGAATATAGTTCCTTATATTCCTTCTTATAATCAAATACGTCTGCCATTGTTTCTTCTTTTTTCTTTTATATTTTATTTAATAATTATGTCTTTATCTTTTTTCCAGCGTTTCAATGTCGACAAAAACTCCCGAAGTATCGGACGTGCCTCATCCGGCGTGAAGTTATTCCCTGTTTCTGCATTCCAATGGTCAAGAAATCTCAGGTTGGTTTCCAGCACTTCGTCCATTGTTACATTGCGGGTAAATGCCCCGTTCTGAAAACAATAATGACAATATTCTGTATTCTTTGTGCCGTCGGCATTTGTGCCGAAATCTTCTGCAGTTTTCATATTCATACCGCAACTTTGGCAAATTTGGCCGTTAATAATACCGGTTGTTTCCGTATCTTTTTCGTTATCTACCATGAAATTATTTGAATTGAAATTACTGTAATAGCGTCCTGATTCTGCCGTAAATTTTAGAAGAATAAAATCGCCTCCATCTACTCCTCCCTGATAATATATTGAAAAACCGTCTTTCCAGATAGATTTTTTTGCATCTGTATCATCGACAACCTGCATTATTCCTTTTAGCATCACTCCCTGAAAAGAGTGTTCGTCGCAAAAATAAACACAGGCTTTTGGATTGTTTCGGTATTGTTTGATTTTCATTGACAGACTGTTTGTATGCCAATAAATGATTTTGACACCTTCCCGTTTGACGGGAGTTAACATTGCTCTTGTGCTTGGATAACCATTTTCATCAATTGAACTAATAAAACAAACACTTTGTTTGTCAATCAAATTTCCGACGGTTTCTTCTACATTTTTCATTTTTCTTTATTTTTAATGCTGAAATTATTTCGGCTGCAAAGGTACAGCAAAAAAATCAATCCGCGGAGAAACAAAAATGCCTAATAGCTACTTGCAGATTTTGGTCGGGAATAAAAATACATTATGTAAAAAGTTTCTCGACTTGGTCGAGAAGAAAAATACATTATGTAAAAAGTTTCTCGACTTGGTCGGGAAGAAAAATACATTATGTAAAAAGTTTCTCGACTTAGTCGAGAAGAAAAATACATTATGTAAAAAGTTTCTCGACTTTGTCGGGAACAAAA
The DNA here is from genome assembly GCA_031275145.1 of Prevotellaceae bacterium. Taxonomy (GTDB): domain Bacteria; phylum Bacteroidota; class Bacteroidia; order Bacteroidales; family UBA932; genus JAIRLF01. The sequence goes on from JAISPE010000105.1 coordinate 2,745, forward strand.
ATACATTATGTAGAAAGTCTCTCGACTTGGTTGAGAATAAAAATACATTATGTAAAAAGTTTCTCGACTTGGTCGGGAAGAAAAATACATTATGTAAAAACCTTCCCGACGGTTGGGGGGAGGGAACGGCACCGTATAGCCGGCTACTGCAGCGCCACGGCACACGGCAGCTTATATGTGCTCACGTTGCCGCGGGTGCCGCAATAGGAGCTGCCCGCTATGATGGCCGATTTTTGGTACTTATCGAAAAAAAGTGCATCTTTGCAGAAAAGTAAAATATAAGCGTATGAACGACATGCTCATTTCCATCACCAATCTAAAAAAAATATACCAGGTGGGTAACCAGGAAGTGCGGGCGCTGGACGGCGTCTCGCTGGACATACGGCGGAATGAATATGTCGCCATTATGGGGCCCTCGGGGTCGGGAAAGTCTACCCTGATGAACATTTTGGGATGCCTCGACACCCCCACTTCGGGAAACTACGTGCTGAATAATACAGACGTAAGTAAAATGGAGGACAACCGGTTGGCGGAAGTCCGCAACAAAGAAATAGGTTTTGTGTTTCAATCGTTCAACCTCCTCCCGCGCTACACCGCATTAGACAACGTGGCGCTGCCGCTGATTTATGCCGGACTGTCAAAACACGAACGGATAGACCGTGCCGAAAAAGCCTTGACGGACGTGGATTTGCTCAACCGAAAAGACCACAAGCCAAATGAACTGTCGGGAGGGCAGCGGCAGCGGGTGGCCGTGGCACGTGCACTGGTGAATACGCCGTCCATCATCCTGGCCGACGAACCGACCGGAAATCTTGACTCGAAGACATCAATCGACATCATGAACCTGTTCGAGGATATTTACGAAAAAGGAAACACGATTATCGTAGTAACCCACGAAGAAGACATTGCGCTGCATGCCCGCCGCATCATACGTTTGCGCGACGGACATGTTGAAAGCGACCTCGAAAATCAAAATCCAATAAAGGCCCGCACGGCATGAAGATATACACCAAAACAGGCGACGAGGGATTTACCGCATTAGTGGGCGGCGCCCGCGTAAGAAAGAACGACATCCGTGTAGAAGCCTACGGCACCGTTGACGAACTGATTAGTTTTATCGGCTTGTTGCGCGCCCAGCCGGTTACGCCGGCGCAAAATGAGGCGCTGCTACACATCGAGCAATGCCTCATGACCGTTGCCGCCCATCTCGCCAACGACGGGTCAAGCAAAAAACTCCCCGAGCTGACCGCCGAACACATCCGTTTTTTGGAAACGAACATTGATGCCATGAGCGCCGGATTACCGCCCCTGCGCGCTTTTGTATTACCCGCACCGCCTGCCGCCGCCGCATTGTGCCACGTAGCCCGCAGCGTTTGCCGCCGCGCCGAACGCGCGGCACTCACTGTAAAACAACAGGCAACCGTGCCCGCCAACGTCATGATTTACCTCAACCGGCTGTCGGATTATCTTTTTACATTATCGCGCCAATTGACCGTCGACGCCAAAGAAAAAGAAGAATTTTGGCTTTCTTAACATAAATTTTACGTTTCCTCTTGGTAAAATAATAAAAATGATGTAACTTCGCGCAAACAAAAACAATATTTAATAAGTTTAATTCCCTGATTAATATATAGATAGGATATGTATTGGACGCTCGAACTTGCATCAAAACTGGAAGATGCCCCTTGGCCGGCAACAAAAGATGAGCTCATTGATTACGCCACACGCTCCGGCGCGCCATTGGAAGTAATAGAAAATTTGGAAGACTTGGAAGACGATGGCGAAATCTACGATAGCATTGAAGATATTTGGCCGGACTATCCGAGTAAGGAAGATTTTTTCTTTAACGAAGAAGAATATTAAAACAATTAAAACAAAAAAAAATATAATTATGAAAAAAATTCTCTCCATTGTAGCTGTTGCTGCATTATTGTCGTCTTGTTGCGGGAAGCAACAGCCTGCAAGTATTGCAGTAGAAAAGTTTTTTGAAAACCCTGCGGCATTTGTAGGTAAAGACACCACATTTGTTGGGGTTATTAAAGATGTTTGCGATTCTACCGGAAAATTTGTT
>JAISPE010000117.1 GCA_031275145.1 Prevotellaceae bacterium
CGGATTGTTTAACGCTGAAAAGACGGACAGTCCCGAAAATTTCGACACTCCCGTAAGGAAAATAAATTTGATATGGTCGTCGGCGCCTTTCATCACCTGATAAAAATCGTGTATCGCCCTGCGGATATTATCCAGATGAGAATCGAAAAGATGGCTTGTTACCGGTTTGTCGTATTCGTCTATCAGTATAACCGCCTGTTTGCCGGTTTTCTCATGCAGGGCGTAAATCAGTTCCCTAAAACAGTCGGGCGCAGACTGTAGCGTCAGTGTAACCTGATAACTCCGGGCAATCCCTTTCAAATAACCAAGCAGACTTGATTTCATCTCTTCCAGTGTGGAATGAGTGATAACCGTCCAGTCTATCCGTATCACCGGATACTGTTTTGACCAGTCCCACTTATCGTATATATAAAGTCCTTCGAACAAATCTTTCTGACCGCTGAATAATGCATCCAGCGTACTTACGAGTAAAGATTTCCCGAACCTGCGGGGACGGGAAAGGAAATAAATCTTCCCGCCGGTAACCATTTTATATATGTGTTCCGTCTTGTCCACATACAGATAATTGTTGTTTCGCAAATCGGAGAACGACTGTATTCCTATCGGTAAATTTTTCTTCATGACACTGCAATTTTTATCGCAAATTTACGATTTTTTATTTAAACAGTTATCTCTTCCATTTTTTGCAGAGCTTCCAGCAGAGCGGTATTTTCGGAAGGAGTTCCGACTGTGATTCTTATACAGTTCTTTATTACGGAATGACGGTTTCGTGTTACAATTTTCATGTCGGTCAGCGTCGAGTATATTCTGTCGGCATCACCGACTTCGACCAGAAAGAAATTGGCATCGGAATGATAAATCTTTTTGATCAGGGAAATTCCGGACAGTTCGTTTCTTAAACGCTGTTTTTCCTCAAGAATAGCGGTTTTGCGGCTTAAAAATTCCGTTTCGTCTGCAAGCGCGTCAAGAGCCGCTTTCTGGTTCGGGCCGCTGACATTGTACGGAGCTTTTACCTTATTATAATAGCCGATAATTTCGCGGCTCGAATATGCAAGTCCGATTCTTGCCGAAGCCAGCGCCCTGCTTTTACTGAACGTTTGAGCGACAATCAGATTCGGATACCTGTCCGTTTCGCATATGAGAGACTGTACTCCGGCAAAATCAATATAAGCCTCATCGACAAACACTATCCCGCTGAAACTGTTCAGAATAAACTTTACATCGCCGGGATTCATCAGGTTACCCGTAGGATTGTTCGGTGAACAGATGAAAATTATTTTCAGATGTTCGTCGTCAAAAAAGGGAATCAGGGCCGGCAAATCTATCCGGAAATCTTCACGCAGAGGGATTTCGATCATGTCTACATCGTTGATTGCCGCCGACACCTTATACATGCCGTAGGTCGGAGTAAAACTCAGAGCCTTATCGATTCCCGGGTTACAGAAAATCCGGAACACCAGATCGATGACTTCATCGCTGCCGTTGCCGACAAATATCCTGTCTTCCGGAACACGTTTTTGCTGCGCGAGTTTCCGTTTCACTTCACTTTGATACGGGTCGGGATAGCGGTTCAGGACACCGAAAGGATTTTCGTTGGCGTCAAGGAATATCGCGTCGTCGCCCTTATATTCGTCGCGTGCACAGGAATAGGGTTTCAGGGCAAGAATATTTTTCCGTACAGCGTTTTCGAGAATAAATTTTTTCATTTGCATATATTTTTAATTACCGTTTTAAATCCTTCAACCGGACAGACACAGCGTTTCTGTGAGCTTCGAGCTGTTCTGCGGCAGCCATAATTTCCACTGCCGGACCGATGGCGGCGATTCCTTCCGCAGATATTTCCTGAAACGTTATTTTTTTGATAAAACTGTCCAGCGACACTCCGCTGTAGCATTTCGCATATCCGTTTGTCGGCAGAGTGTGATTTGTTCCGCTGGCATAGTCGCCGACACTTTCGCAACTGTAATTCCCGATGAATACCGAGCCGGCGCTGATTACCCGTTTCGCAATCTCCCGCGCATTTTCGCAGGCAAGTATCAAATGTTCGGGAGCGTATTCGTTGCTTAAACCGATACATTCGTCGATACTGTTCAGAACTGCGATCCTCGAATTTTCGAGAGATAAAGCCGCAATGTCTTTTCTCGGAAGTCTTTCGAGCTGGATAGCGGTTTCCGCAATCACCCTGTCTGCAACGTACTCGCTGTCCGACAGCAGTACAGCCTGACTGTCGATTCCGTGCTCCGCCTGCGACAGCAAATCCGCTGCCGCGAACGCCGGATTGCATGTTTTGTCGGCAATTATCATGACTTCGCTGGGACCGGCCGGCATGTCGATGGCAACACTGCCCGATGTCTGGGCAATCTGTTTCGCCATGGTTACATACTGGTTTCCGGGGCCAAAAATCTTGTCAACTTTGGGAACCGTTTCCGTTCCGAAGGCCATTGCGCCGATTGCCTGTATGCCGCCGACGGAAAATACTCTGTCTACCCCGGCGAAACCGGCGGCATACAGAATTGCCGGATGTATCCCGTTGATGCCCGGGGGCGTACAGAGAACGGTTTCGCTACAGCCGGCTATCGTTGCAGGAACGGCAAGCATCAGTACCGTAGAGAAAAGCGGAGCCGAGCCGCCGGGAACATAAATCCCGACACGCTCTATAGGGCGGCTTTCACGCCAGCATTTTACGCCCTTTACCGTTTCGACGGTTACCGGCTGCTCCTTCTGGTTTTCGTGAAACAGACGGATATTTGCCGCAGCCTGCGATATGGCATTTTTCAGTTCGGGTGATACGGATTTTTCACTTTCGTCTATCGTTTTCCGGTCGATTTCGACGGAATCCGTTGCGACTTTGTCAAACTCAAGAGTATATTTGACAAGAGCTTTGTCGCCGTCACGTCTTATCTCCGAAAAAATTTCCCGTACCAGACTGTCCAGTTCCTCCGCCGGTCTGTTCGGACGCCTGAGTATTTCCTGTCTTTCATATTTATCGGGATACAGTATTTTCTTCATCATTTTCATGCCGTCATGAGATTACAGAATCATTTTTTCTATCGGGATGACAAGTATGCCCTCCGCGCCCAGCTTTTTCATCCTGTCGATGATATCCCAAAACTCGTCTTCCCTGACAACCGAATGTATTCCGCACCAGCCTTCTTCGGCCAGAGGAACGATTGTAGGGCTTTTCATGCCGGGCAGCAGCGCGGTGATTTCGGGAACGGCCGACAGAGGCGCATTCAGTGTGATATACTTGTTTTCCGACGCCCGTAATACCGATTTTATCCTGAAAACCAGTCTGTCCAGTATCGACTTTTTTTCTTCGCCCAGTTTACTGTTCGCAATCAGCACAGCTTCGCTCTCGACAATCACTTCCACCTCTTTCAGTCCGTTCATCAGCAGGGTGCTGCCCGTACTGACGATGTCGAATATTGCATCGGCAAGGCCTATTCCCGGAGCAATCTCCACACTCCCGCCAATTTCCTCGATTTCGACCCTGATGCCGTTCTTCGCAAAAAAGTCGCTCAATATCGACGGATAACTCGTCGCCACCTTTTTACCGTTAAAAAACGACAGTCCCGTATATTCCTCGTCTTTGGGGATTGCCAGCGACATGCGGCAGCCGGCAAAACCTAATTTTTCGACTGTCGATACATTCTTTTTCTTTTCCCAAACCTCGTTTTCGCCGAGAATACCGACGTCTGCGACACCCTGTTCGACATACTGGGGGATATCGTCATCTCTCAGGAACAGAACTTCAACCGGAAAATTTTTCGCCTCGGTCTTCAGTTTACCGTTACCGCCGGGAAGTTTGATTCCACATTCCTTGAGCAGTTCCAGTGATTTTTCGCTAAGCCTTCCGCTTTTTTGAACTGCAATCTTTAATTTTTCGTTCATATTTCTATTTTTTTAATAATTATACATTCACATTTATAAAAAAACGAAACCCGCCGGTGAATCAGACGGGTTTCCATGATTTCGGACATATCCGCACCTCATCTGACAGTTAGACGATAAAAATGATGATGATGTCCCGTATTTATTTTCATTTTATTATTCATTAAAAAACGCTGCAAAAGTAATTATTTTTTCAATAACAGTGAAAAATGTGGCAGGCGAAAAAAGACGAAGCAATCCG
>JAISPE010000160.1 GCA_031275145.1 Prevotellaceae bacterium
CGGATTGCCTCATCGCTGCACAATAACAATAAAATAAATACGACAATTTGAAATGCGTCCCGGTCCCCAAATAATTCGTTTAATTTATTTTTTCTACTTTTGCACGTTTTTTTAATTGAATTTATAATAATAATTATGCAGACACCCGGGAGAATAAGGGTTTTAGATATACTGAAATCTAAAGATACAGGAAAAGAGTTTACCGTTAAAGGTTGGGTTCGCACGAAGCGGGGAAACAAAAATGTGGCATTTGTCGCCCTTAACGACGGTTCGACAATAAATAACCTGCAACTTGTTATAGATGTACCTGATTTTGATGAAGAATTATTGAAGCAGATCACGACAGGTTCATGTATAAAAGCGGAAGGCATTCTGGTCGAATCGAAAGGAAGCGGTCAGCCGGTAGAAATGCAAGTATCTGCCATTGAGATATACGGAACAGCAAATTCCGAAAATTATCCTTTGCAGAAGAAAGGGCATACATTGGAGTTTCTGAGAGAAATAGCGCATCTCCGCCCGCGCACCAACACTTTTGGCGCTGTTTTAAGGATAAGGCATGCAATGGCGTACGCTATCCACAAATATTTTAACGACAATGGATTTTATTATCTGCATACTCCAATAATAACGGCTTCCGACGCCGAGGGAGCGGGAGCAATGTTTCAGGTAACAACACTTGATCTGGACAGTCTTCCCAGAAATAAGGATAACGAAATCGACTATTCGCAGGATTTCTTCGGCAAACATACATCTCTCACTGTTTCAGGACAGCTGGAAGGAGAACTGGGCGCGCTGGCTTTGTCGCAGATATACACTTTCGGCCCTACGTTTCGCGCCGAAAACTCGAACACGCCGAGACATTTAGCCGAGTTCTGGATGATTGAGCCCGAAATGGCATTCTACGAAATCAAAGAAAACATGGATCTTGCCGAAGATTTCATTAAATATCTCGTGAAATATGCCCTGGAAAACTGCGCCGATGATCTCGCCTTCCTCAATAAAATGTGGGACAAAGAGCTGCTGGAACGCTTGCAGGGCGTTGTAGATACCGGATTTGTGCGTTTGGATTACACCGAAGGTGTGGAAATACTTCAAAAGTCGGAAGTCAAATTCGAGTATCCCGTATTCTGGGGAGCGGATCTGCAAGCCGAACACGAGCGTTATTTAGTTGAAAAACACTTTAAAAAACCTGTTATCCTTACCAATTACCCGAAGGACATCAAAGCGTTTTACATGAAACAGAATGATGACGGCAAGACAGTCAGGGCAATGGATGTGCTGTTTCCTGCAATCGGCGAAATCATAGGCGGATCGCAGAGAGAAGAAAATTTCGACAAACTGAAAGCGAGAATCGACGAACTCAAAATACCGGTTAAAGACCTTTGGTGGTATCTTGATACTCGACGGTTCGGTACTGCTCCGCATAGTGGCTTCGGGCTTGGATTCGAACGGTTACTGCTGTTTGTCACAGGAATGACGAATATAAGAGATGTTATCCCGTTTGCAAGAACTCCCAAGAATGCAGAGTTTTAACCGTTATGCCTGCAAAACTTCTTATAAATGAGTTTACCGCTCTGGCCGACGCGGAAAAAGCAAGGTTCCTGCAGGGCTTTTTCAGGACGGGTAAAGGCCAGTATGCTGAAGGCGATATATTTCTGGGGATAAAAGTTCCTCAAACACGGACTTTAATCAGAGCGTACAGAGATATGCCCTTGCCGGAAATCGAAATCCTTCTGTATTCCGGATTTCACGAAGTAAGGCTGGCCGGATTTCTGTTACTGGTCGAACAGTTCAAACAAACGAAAAACGCAGACAAACTGAAGCAAATATATGATTTCTACCTGAAACATGCCAGACAGGCAAATAACTGGGATTTGGTAGACCTGAGCTGTAAGGATATTGTAGGCGGGTATCTGCTTGATAAAAAAGACAGAAGTATACTGTACAAACTTGCAGACAGTTCCAGTTTATGGGAACAGCGCATATCGGTTGTTTCAACCTGGATGTTTATCAAACATTTTGAGTTTGATGATACATTGAGAATTTCGGAAAAACTGCTGTCTCACAAACACGATCTTATCCACAAGGCCACAGGATGGATGTTGCGGGAAGTCGGCAAGAAGGACAGAGAAACCCTAATCGCTTTTCTGGAGAAATATTCGGCCACAATGCCGCGCACGGCGTTGAGATACGCAATAGAACATTTCCCGCCGGAAGAAAAACAGAAGTATATGAATAATAAATATAAGGTGTAAATTATGAAAATATCGGACATATTCGAACGTACGGAGCGCACATTTTCTTTTGAATTTTTCCCTCCGAAAGATGAAATATCGGCAATTGATTTTGGCGTGAATGTCGGACAGTTAATGAAGCTGTCGCCATCATTTGTTTCCGTCACTTACGGTGCGGGAGGGTCTAACAGCGAACGCATGTTTGCCCTGGTCGACTATCTGCAAAACAAAACAGGCCTGACCGTTATGGCTCACTACACATGTGTGGGAGCATCGAAATCCAGGGTACTCGAAGACATTAAATACCTGAAATCTAAAAATATTGATAATCTAATGCTCCTCAGGGGCGATCCTCCTAAGGGAACAGTCGATTTTGTCCCTCATCCCGACGGTTTCTATCATGCGTCGGAACTGATAGAAAAAGTGGCTACCGAATTTAAAAACACGTTTACCGTCGGAGCGGGATGCTATCCCGAAAAACATCCCGAAGCGGAAACGTTTGAACAGGATATCATGTATCTCAAAGAAAAGACCGATGCGGGTGTCGATTTCCTGATAACCCAGCTGTTTTTCGATAACGATATATATTTCAATTTTGTGAAAATGCTGCGGAAAGCAGGAATATATTGCAGGGTGATTCCGGGAATAATTCCGATTACCTCGTATTCGCAGATTGACCGTTTTTCCAGATTAAGCGGCACTAAAATTCCCGATACTCTCATGGATAAACTCGAATCGGCCAAAGACAACCCGAAAAGAATCATCCGGACAGGCATAGATTATGCTATCGAACAGTGTAAAAGTCTTCTTGCCGGCGGCGCTCCGGGAATACATTTCTATACTCTGAACAAACAGAGTGCAATTGTGGAAATATTTGAAGCGCTTAAATGATATTAGAGATTATGTTACTAAAGTTTCCACCCTTGCAAAAGAAGATTTTATGTCCGTAAATATACGGGTAACAACATGATATATAGAGATATAATTAAGAAGCTGCCTTGTTTTCGGAATTCAGTATACTTTTTGAGACCTCATCGTTTGCAATAATTTTTTTCATGGATTCGTTTACATCAATACAGAGGATATCCAGCAGTTTTTCGACAATTTCGACAAATATCGCAAGGGTTTTTTCATAAACAGTAGCTTCCAAAAGTTTAAGTTGAGTTTCTCTGAAAAGCGCCACATAGTTTCATACGAACGAAAACGTTTCTAAATTATCGCTACTTTTTTCTGTTTTTACCCTTGTTTTTCAATATGTTATAAGACG
>JAISPE010000173.1 GCA_031275145.1 Prevotellaceae bacterium
GATTATTGTCTGAACCGCTGATTTCTGTGATTTTTATGATTAACATGACCGGACTGTACAAGCAAGTCCCGCAGGGACGACACTTTATTAACCGTATGCTTTAGCTTACGGCATGGGGAACATGCGGGACTTACGGATATGCGGTAAAAAAGGAATAATTGACACTATCATTAATAACCTAATTATGCGATCTTTATGGTTTAGTTATATGAAAGTACCCCATTAACCGGGTTAATTCAAAAAAATAAATAACTAAAATGATTAAATATTAATCGGTTACATTTTAGTTATATGAAAGCGACGCATTGACTTCGTCGAACTAAAGTTTCCTAACGGAATGCTCTGTATTGCATTCATTTGTATCTTAAGATGATGACATTGGGCAGGCGGGTGTCAAAAATATTTATTTTATGTTAAACACTCCGTTATCAGTATCTTCGTTATAAATATTTCTGTCGAAGCCGTATTGTTTTTCAGATGTATTAAAACGCCATGAAACAGATATTCCTACAGTTTTTTCTTTAGTTCTCAGTCTTGTCGTTACAGTATTTTTAACGGCGCTTTGTTCTATAGTATTGTTTGTAAACGTATTTTTCAAAAACGGGAAATAGCAGTTAAGCTGAAAAGCCCAATTTTTCACGGAATACCCGGCGCTCAACCACGAAACCTTTTCTGTACCCATTATATACATACCTTCCAGACAGTCGCTGTTCAATTTCTGATAACAGTCAAACGAAAAATTCTCGTATTTCAATGAAGCAAACAGGGTAACGGGATAAAACCGTTTCGATATTTTGTCCATCGTCTTTGAAGGTTGAAAGACATGGCTGTACACTTGGAAATAACATCCCAGAGTAAGCCATTTTACCGGCAGGAGTGAAACATTTGCATTGATGCCGCGCATCAGGTTTTTTCCGGCATTTGCGCTGGCAACCGTTATGTATTTGTTGTTATTGAATACTTCTTCCTCAAAATAGTCGAAAATAAAATTTGAACTGTTTTCATAAAACAGTGCAGCGTCTGCGCTTACAGTTTTTCCGGCGTAACCGTACATTATCCGGAAATCGTGATTGAAACTGTTTTTTAAACCCGGATTGCCTTTTCGTATAAAGTTATCCATAATCAGTACAGCATTATCCGACAATTGCTGCACCTCCGGATTTTTTGTCGATGAATTGTAAGTCACACGGATACTGTTCCTGCCGTTAATTTGATATGCCAGTATCAGTAAGGGAACGAAAAAAACACTGTGATACTGTAAACCGTCGTAACGGTTGTCAACCAGTCTGCTGCCAAGTCCTGCCTTATACCGTATGTTTTTAATTCTACCCGAAATATCTCCATACAGACAGTGTTCGCTCAAATTCATATTGTTGTCGAAATATGCTCCATCTGTCAAACTGTTCATAATAGAATTATTTACAGTCGAATAACCGGTTCTGTATCCGAGCGACAGTTTACTGTTCCCGATTTTGGACAGATAATTTATTTCTCCGATGATTGTTGTTTTCCTGCTATCCAGAAGCATGTTATCAATAAAATTGCTTATGCCCTTTTCTTCGGAATAGACATTCTGGTCATTATTATAAACAGTTGAAAAAACATTGAAATTCAGTTCGTGATTTTCTTTTACTGTTTTGGAACAGTATATGTCCAGAGAAGTGGCAAAAGATTTCACTCTGTTGGTCAACAATCCTTTATTATCGCCAAAATTATCTCCGGCATACAGTTTGATTTCCCTTGATTCGTCGTAATTATCGCGATTCAGCCCTAATCCCGCTTTTGCCTGAAAGGTGTAGTTATTCATCTTGACATTGCTGTATTCCAAAGAAAAACTCTGCTGACTGCCCCAGTTTTTTTCTTCTTTCTGATAATTATATACATAATCATTATTATCCAGAGTGTAGCCATATTCTCCATTACTTATGTCGCTTATGTTTCGTTTGTGATTGACGTGCAAATCGTAACCGAGCGTCAGTTTGTGTTTTCCGTTGACATGCGAAATATAAGGAGTAAGCATAGAAAAAAACTGTCCTCCAATCAAATAAAAATCGCCCGCCCAGCCGGAATCCAATTCTTTTGTTATGATATTAAGCACTTTGCCGGAGGTGTTATACCTGAGAGGCGGGATATCATAAAATTCCACATATCTTATTTTATGAGCGGGAATCAGTTTCAGTTCACTGTCGTTTGATTTAACACCGTTTATCAATATCAAAACGGTTTTGCCGTCGAGTTCCGATAATGAGCTGGATACTTGGCTTATATGGAGATTTGGAATATTCAGCATCAAATCGCGTGCCTCTCTGGCCGCAATGATTTGTTCTCTCGAAAACGTGTACTTCCTGTTGTCTATATTTTGTTGAACCCGTCGGGCTTCGACTGTTATTTCCTGTAGCAGTTCGTTGTTTTCGTTTAAATAAACATCGTCAAGCGTAAATATACTGTCGGCGCTGTTTGTTATATCTATGTCAATAAACTTAAATTTGTATCCCAGTAATGAGAACAATACTTTATAGGCGCCTTTAGCGATACCGGCAGTTTTGAAAAAACCGCTATTATCGGTAACCGTACCGGTATATACGATAGAATCTGCCGTAAGAACAACGACATTGACATTGTGTAATATCACTTCCTGTTCCCGTTCGACAGTTTTTACATATCCGCTTAAAGATACTTGCGAATATCCTGCCGAAAAACTGAAAAGGAATATAATGTACATCATTTTTTTCATAACTGCGATGTTTGTAAAACAGTATTTAACTTAATAATTTTAAATGCTTTTAATTTGTAAAACATGTATAACATTAACTTAATTTTTATGCAAAAATAATATTTTTTATTCACAGCGTATCAAAAACTCTGTCACGGGTATACGACAGAATTTCTTTTTGCAGCAACCTGTAATCGCAAGGTATTTGCACTCTTACAAATCAGGCGTGTAATTGAGTGTAAAAAGAAATTTAACGACTGTTATTTTGTGCGCATCTTTTTGCATAAAAATCCGCCGAGGTGTGATGGCAATTACCTGATTTTTCCCGTTTCGTAAATTTATTTGTCCGGTTGAGTATTTTATTTGTCCGGTTGAGTATTTTTCCCGCCGGTCATTATTAGCAGGATGAATAATTTTGTATAAAAAATTATTTGTTCAATTCATTAAAATATGTAAAAGTATGAAAAGTAAAAGAATGTTTTATTTCATTTGTGTCGGCGTATATTTTCTGGCGTTTTCGGCCTGCAAATCCGACAGTCCGGATTCAAAGGAAGAAACGCCTCGGGTGTATAACGTTAGCGGTACAGTTACGAAATCTGACGGCGACGCGGCTTCAGGAGCTTCGGTCATGCTCGTGAATGCTTCCGGTAACGGCAGTGCGGGACAGTCGCCGGCAAATGCGGCAGGCGAGTATATCATTACGGGCGTTGCGGCAGGAAGTTACAGGATTACGGCAGCGTTGAACGGTTACGAAACCGGGTCGATCGATGCGGTAAACATTGTCGATTCCGATGTGACGGGCAAAGACATTGTCCTTCAAAAAATCACAGTCCCGACATATACCGTTGGCGGGACTGTGAACAAACCCGACGGCAGCGCGGCGGCAGGAGCGTCAGTACAGGTCCGTAAAGCAGGCGATAACACCGTTGTCGGACAGGCGGTAACGACCGGCGCTTCGGGCGTATATTCGATCGGCGATATTCCGGCGGGAGTGTACATTATCGTGATTACTCTCGACGGTTACGAAACGGGAGCGCTTGCAGATGTAACCGTCAGCAGTTCCAGCCTTACGGGACTGGATCTCGTCTTACAGGTCATCACGATAGATGAAAATGCCGTAAGCATCATTTATTCAGGGAATGACGCGACCGTCGAAAATCTTCCTTCAGACGGCAGCGTTACCGTGACGAAAAGCGGAGCAGACCTCACAGTCGCATCCTCATCATCCGAAACGGTAGAGTTTTATGTATCCGGAGCAACATCCGGCGGCTCGCTCAAAATCCAGAACAATGCGAGCGTACCGAACACGCTCCGGCTGACGCTGAACAGCGCCGTCATTGCTTCGGCGTCGAAACTTCCGCCCGTACAGATTACCAAAAACGAAGGCGTAACGGTTATCGAACTGAAAGGGACCAGCATCCTGTCCGACAATTCATCCAACGAAGAAAATGCCACGCTGATAAGCAAGAGCGGCTCGCTCGAATTTGAGGGCTACGGCAAACTCGCCATTAGCGGTGCAGCGAAACACGCCGTCGCAAGCAGCAAAAAGAGCATCACCGTACGCGGCGGCGACATCACTGTGACGTCGGCAGCCTCAGACGGTTTCCATGCGGAAACCGGATTCGTACAGTCGGGCGGATCGCTGAATATCACCGCTTCGGGCGACGGCATCGATGCAGGATCGGGCACAGCGGAAATCACCGGCGGAAATATACGGATTGTATCCTCAACCGATGACACAAAAGGAATTAAAGCCGATGCGGGAATAACCGTCAGCAGCGGCGTAATTGTCATGGACATCTCGGGCGCACAGTCGAAAGGGATCAGCAGCAAAGCCGGCATCGCAATCAGCGGCGGCGATATATCTGTCGTTACCTCGGGCGCTACCGTTCTCGAAGAAGTCGGGAGCGGCTTCGACCCCTCGTACTGTACGGCTATAAAGAGCGACGCTGACATAACCGTCACCGGCGGAACGGTTCGAATAGAGAGCCTTGCGACTTCCGACGGGGGAAAAGGCATCTCTGCCGACGGCGATATACAGATTCTCGGCGGAACGCTCAATATCAGTGTTGCAGGCGACGGTAAATCCTATACAGCCGAAACGGGCACGCCCGATTCCTATACGGCGGCATGTATAAAAAGCGACCAAAACATCACGCTGTCGGGCGGAAACATTACATGCAGCAGTTCGGGGGCAGGCGGTAAATGTATCAATGCCGGAGGAATGATAACCGTCGGTAAACAAAACGCCGACAATGCCGACCTCGTACTCACCGCCGGCACATCGGGCGAACGTTTCTATGTCTCTGGCAATTCTTCCGGAGGACGGCCGGGCGGATTCGGCGACAACGGTACGGACTATGCCAATCCCAAAGCTGTCAAATGCGAGGGAAATATGACCGTCAACAGCGGAACAGTCTTTATTAACTGTACGCAAAAGACCGAAGGCGGCGAAGGTCTTGAAAGTAAAAGCCTGCTGACCGTCAATGGCGGAAATATCGATATCCGGACATACGACGACTGTATCAATGCCGGAACGGGAATTGTTATCAACGGCGGGAATATCTTCTGCGCAGCATCGGGACAGGACGCAATCGACAGCAACGGAGCGCTTACCGTTAACGGCGGACTGACTATTGCCAACGGCATTCGCGGCGACGGCGAAGCGTTTGATTCCGAACGCAATTTCCAGGTCAATGGCGGAATCGTCGTGGGTACGCATGGCGGAAATATGGCGATGAGTAATCCTGCAGGACAGCAGCGTTCTGTCCGTATTCAGGCTGCGGCAGGCAGTGCGATATGTATCAAAAATGCTGCGGGCGACATACTTCTGCTGTTCAATATTCCGGTTATTGCCGGCGCGACGGCAGGCTCTGCCGTAACCGTCACTTTCTCCGACCCGCGTCTGGTAAGCGGCTCATACAGTCTGCTGTCAGGCGGAAATATCAGTGGCGGAACAACCGTAAACGGGTACAATACAGGCGGAACATATTCGGGAGGAACGTCTAAAACATTTACCGTTAATTAAACAGGACAGGAATTGTCGCCTGCGCAGGACTTACCGCAATTTTTTTTACCGCAAAGGGCTTTGTGTCCGTTGTGCTTTTGCGGTAATTTTTTTACTGAAACATATCGCCGTATACAGCTGCTTTTGTCTTTAACGGAAGAGGATATGCTCTTGAAGAAGAGGGCATACGGTAAACGTGAATGTTTCTGTTCCGTATGGAAAAAGAAACGTAAGTTCCGACTTTGGGAGAATCAATCTCTATGTTTGCCAGGGACAGTTGCCGGATAAGTGTTTCTGCTGACTTTTGTCCTGTGACAACAATATTCCGAAGGTCGGGCAAACGGGTTATAACCTGTATTATATCAAGTGGCTCCACGATTTCCAGATCTTTGTCTGAAGCATTGTCTTTATGCCGTATCACTTTCTCCGCCATATCGTATACGGCAATATGTCTGGAGGTAAGAAATTCGATAATTTCCTCTTTTTTAAAAGATTTGTTCGCCCCGTCAACAAAACGGTTTTTGTCCCCGAAAAAAACCAGACCAAAAATCCTCCACATATCATTCTGAAAGTTAGGATAAAAAAAATCCATTGACCAGCGTTGCCGTTTAGGCGGAAAACTTCCCAAAAACAGCCATTCGGCTTTCTCCGGATAAAATGGCTGTAAAGGATGCTTCTCTGTTTGTGGAATCTGCCGTTTATCTTTTCCCGTACTCATCATTATCAATTCAATTTTACGGCGCAAATGTACGGAATAACTGTGAACTTGCTTACACACGCATGTTTGTTGTTTTT
>JAISPE010000202.1 GCA_031275145.1 Prevotellaceae bacterium
TCCCTGAAATCTCCATTTTGTCTCATTTGCAGATTAACACGATTCTTTTTTATTTAACGATCCATAAGGTCATAGTTATTGAGTATTTTTTTTCTTACAAACCGATTTTTTAAGAAAAATAGATTTGCCGGAACATCCAAAATATTCATTTTGCCGACGACACGAAGTATTTTACCAAATTTTACAGCTTTTCGGCAAGATGAGATTTTGAAGATTAGTATCTAATGGCTTGAATCCCGTCCATTTCTGGCAGGAAATTTTAAGAGAACATTGTAACTCCTTGTCCTGTAAGGAATTATGAGACAAATTTATTTCGTCCAACTTTTCAATTTATTTGAGATAGGAATTTGGAGAGCAAAAAACATTGGGCTGGTCGGCAAAGCGGGAACTTGCGAAAATCAACTACCACATCCATACCGACGCCATCAAGCAACACCTTGTCCCGCCGGAACTGACCCCGCAGCAAGTATCGGTTATCTACGCCGGCGAAGCCGACGTGCTGAACATGGTGCTCTTCGGCACGACAGCCGCCGCATGGCGCGAGGCAAACCCCGACCTCAAAGGAAACATCCGCGACTACGCCACGATCAACGAGCTGATTTGCCTCTCGAACATGGAAAACATCAACGCCGTACTCATCAACGAAGGACTTCCGCAGCGCGAACGCCTGATAAAGCTGAACAAAATCGCCATCCAGCAAATGAGCGTGCTGCAGGAAGTCGAAAACCGGAAGCTGCTGCGCTGAAACGGCTGTGCCGGAAAATATTGAATGGGGTGATTTTTTACTATCTTTGTGCCGAATACAACTTCCAAGTATGACACGAACCATTTTCCTCAGTGTGACGATAGCGAGCCTCTCGTTATTTACATCCTGTTCACCTAAAAACAGCGAACTGCAACCTAAACGGACTGTTATTGCCGGAAAGGTGGAGAATATGCCCGAAAATTCCACGTCTCTGGTGGTTAATTTTTGCGACCCATTGAGCGAAGAATTTCGCTTTGCGCAGGATTTAACAACATCAGGCGGGTCATTTTGTGTGGCGCACGATTATGTTTTTGCCCAGAATATCTCTATCCGTTATGGTCATTCATTCGTCAATTTGTATGTTGCTCCGGGCGATTCGGTATTTGTAACAATTGATGGCTCGAACTTCCAGCAACACCCAAGAGATGCGGTTGTATTCTCCGGCGACCATGCGGAAATCAGCGAACAACTGTTCCGATGGACATGCTACGCATACAACAGATGGCCGATTCCCGACTTTAATCACGCCGCGCCTCCTGCCGAATACGTGCAAAGTATCAAACAATATTTGCGCGTTATACAAGACTCGATTGCTGCTTATGCTCAACATAACGAAATGAATGATTTTGTGAAACAGTGGGCGTTTACCGATTATAAACTCATTGTGGCGAATTATCTGGAGTACGAAGACAAGGCAAGCCGGTGGAGGGTTTATACCGACTCGATATTTGATGTCTATAATGAACAAAATTTCCAAAGCATGTATTTTAATGCCCATGTAGGCGCGTGTATGTATGCGCTTTTAAGTGGTAAAGGGATGGAGGAATTAATCGAACAAAACAACTATGTCGCAACGTTTCATGCCGTGATAAAAGACTTGTTGGAAAAAGCGCCGGAGGGCGCCGTCCGGGATATGATAATTTACAGGTTCGCGCACAAACTTCTCACTGAGAAGCCTGAATTATATGATTCCATACAGGGATGGAGCGCTGTTTTTTCTCAACCTGTTTTCCATGAAAAGATAAAATCTTTCGTGTCCGAAAAGTTAGCCGGCGCCAAAAAGCCTGTCCCGGTCACCGGAAAAACAATGAAGGGCGTTTCTTATTTTGACGCAAAGGCGCGGCAGGTTACGCCCCTGTCCGAAATCGAGGTGCTGCCGTATTTGTGCGAACGTTACAAAAATAAAGCGCTGTATATAGATGTTTGGGCGACATGGTGCAGTCCCTGTTTGGAAGAAATGAAACAGGCGCCGACGCTGCACAAATATTTTGCCGGGAAAGAGGTCGTTTTTGTCAATTTATGCATGGAATCTACGGTTAAAAGCTGGTTGGATAGACTCGACACCTTTGCCATCGAAGGCGAGAACTATTATTTGGACAGAAATGCCACGCTGATGTTTATGGGCACACACAATATTCGTGGGTTTCCCACGTATCTGCTAATAGATAAAAACGGACAACTGCATTCTCCGGTTGCAAAGCCATCCGATACACGCGTTATACAGCAAATTAATTCATTGTTGTAGATAAGCAAATAAAACATTGATATAAAATGGCAAAAATAAATGTAAAAAACACGGAAGTAACCGTGATACGGATTAATAATTCTGAAATTGATAAAATGGTTAGTAAATTTTTCAATAATATTATAGCAGTCTGTAGAAAATATGATGGCTATGCCGTTACCTCGGAAGAGAAGAAAATAATGCCTAAAATATTAAGAAAATATATACAAGAAAACAAACCATTATTTGGTGATATATTTGTTCTTTCTTTGTGTAGAGATTTAGGTTATAGCGATCCTGAAATAGAGCCACTTAAGAATATGAAATTATGGAAAGAATTATGTGAAATCGGCAAACCATAAA
>JAISPE010000193.1 GCA_031275145.1 Prevotellaceae bacterium
TACGGATTCGACCGCTCAAATAAGGATGCAAGCATTTCTCTCATAGCCCATTCTATTTCGTTTGTCCATCCGGTAAAAAACGAAACAGTCAATATAACAGCCCCCGTCCCAAATACCGATGTATGGCATATATTTGCGAATGAGGCGGTGTACGACAAAATTCCTTTCTGACAGAATCTTTTTTTTGACAGAATTAACAGGGATTGCGTGTCAAGCCTGCAATGACGGCTAACGCCCAGTGTCATCATTTTAAGGAAAAGATTGTATTTCATTGCATTCCGTTAGGAAACTTTAGTTCGACGAAGTCAATGCATCGCTCGGTAGAATACATCCCCGGCACTGCGTTGCATTCCGTCAGGAATGCATCCTTATTTTCTCAAATATCTGTTTAATTGAATATTGGATGCATTCCTAACGGAATGCAGGTTGTGCTTGCCCGCGTTTCTACCGAGCGATGCATTGACTTCGTCGAACTAAAGTTTCCTAACGGAATGCACTGTACTGCATCTATTTATCTCTTAAATGATGATACTGGGCCGACGCCTGCTGTGATTACGGGTCTGGACTGTCGTCATTGCGGGCTTGATCCGCAATCCCATATCACAAAACTACACCGCGCGGGGAATAATTATGAAAATTCTGTTAATTGACTTTGTCGAGCTAAAGGTTCTGTCAAAAAAGCATCTTCATTAAATTTTTATACTTTTGCGGCAGTTTAACAAATTAAATTCTTGCTGTATGTTGAAACACTATATTACTGTCGCATTTCGTAACCTGTGGAAATACAGGATACAAAACATTTTGGGAATAACCGGTTTGTCTCTGGGATTTCTTTGTTTCTCGGTCATTGTCTTTGATATTGAATGGCAAACGGGCTATGATACCGAATATCCGGGAGCCGGAAGGATGTATATTTTAAGAACTGAATACCGTTCCGATTATAACGGCAATATCTACAGTCTGACTCAGGCTCTTCCCGAGATAGAAAAAATGACGGTCTGCGGAAAAGAAGACGGTCAGAAATCTTATACGCTGTCGGAGCTGTCGGATACGGCAAAATCACAACGTTACAGATTAATGTTAGGCGAATGTGATACAGCGTTCATTGATTTTTTCTCACTCAAAATACTTGCCGGAAACAGATATTCCATTAACAGGACCGTTAACGGCATTGTCCTGTTCGATACAAAAGCAAAGCAGATGAATGAAAATATACATTCCCTTATCGGGACAAGCTTTCAGAGCGGAGACGAAATATTTCAGATTGCCGGAATAGTGAAACGTCCCGTAAATTCGCGCATCAACTTTGGTGACGGATTTATTATCAACAGACTGACAGGTATCTTCAAGGATGAAATATATAACAGATGGAATGACGAATATAGAACTTTCATAATGCTGAAAAACAGTGTCCCGGAAAAGAAATTCAAAGAAACTCTGTCGAATCGACAGTTCAGTTTCACACTGTATGGAGATCAGGGTATGCGAAAAAACGCAGACGGCGACTGGATTAAAGTAACTCCAAACGACGAAGATGAACGCTTTACAGTTAAACCGCTGAATGACCTTCTGGAATATAAATCGGTAACAGACTATCTTTCAAAATTCTTTATCGGCTTGCTTGTTCTCCTCACCACACTGTTCAATTATACCTCGTTTCAAACTTCAGTGTTTTATAACCGGCTTAAAGAATGTGCTTTGCGCAGAACGGCGGGAGCTGGCAAAAAAGATCTGTTTTTCCTGTTTTTCACTGAAATAATCATTGCATTCATCATTACATATTTTGTAAGTATCCTGCTGTTAGACCTGTTCAAAGGATATATCACCGAACACGGGTTTTATCTGCCAGACCTGAATCTTGTACGGATCAGCATGTTGAGATACCTGTTATTTGTGCTTCTGATAGCCTCTGTTCTGTATGCGATACCCATTAATGTTATCCACCGGATGAGTATCCGCAGTGTGTTTCTGGGAATTTCGCAAAAAGGGAAAAAGGAACGGTACGCAATGTGATGCTTTTCCTGCAATTAGTCATTTTACTGCTGTTTATATCGGCATTTGCGGTTGTCGGACTTCAAACAAATGAATACAGAACACAGCTTTTCAGGCAACTGTCAAAAGAAGACAAAAGCAATATTTTCTATACATTTTACAGCGAAGAATTAAGGAAAAATGACGATGTAATAATCAGTGAACTCCGTTCTTCACCTCTCGTAGCGGATGTAATACCTAACGAGGACATGGCAGATGAGGGCGTTATGTACTTTTATGATAACGACGGAATTGATATTCCGAATTTTTATGGAAAAGAAATAGGGCATACAAGAGTACATCCCGGGTTTTTCGAGTTTTTTCAGTGTGAACTTGTCGAAGGAAAATTCTTCACTGAAAATTCTTCGCCTCGCGATGTTGTCGTCGATGAAAATTTTGCATCCTACTACAAGGATAAAAGCCCGGTTGGAGAATCATTTAACGGATATAAAATAGTAGGCGTCATCAAAAATCTGAATACGTATAAAAAGAAACACGAAGATTTTCATGCGGATAAATTTCCCATGTTTTACAGCGTCATGTCTGCAAAAGTCAGGTCTTCCTTACTGTATGTAAAATCTCAAAAAGGAAAAACGCAGGAAGTCCGGCAATTATTCGACAAAACAGTAAAGCGGTTTCTGCCTCCGCAAGATCGGAACGCAACGGTTATACATCCTTTCGACAAAGCGCTGGAATGGTCTGTAGAAGAGGAAAAAATACTGTTGCGTTCCATGCGTGTACTGTTTATTATCAGTCTTTTTATATGTTTATTGGGAATATATTCGGCAATTGTGACGAACACCGAAAAACGCCGTAAAGAAATAGCCATACGTAAAATCAACGGCGCTACGGTAAAAGATATTATCGTGCTGTTCGGTAAAACTTATGTCGTGTTATGGACGGCGGCATGTATCCTGTTCTTCCCCGCCGTTTATTATTTAGCCGACAAATGGCTGGCAAACTATGTCGTACGGATTTCCTTAGACATCGGTTTTTTTGCAGGGATATATATAACTGTTATGACGCTGGTATTTCTTACAATCATTTTCCAGATATTGAGAGTGGCAAAATGTAATCCTGCCGAAGTGATTAAAAAAGAATAGTGTTACATTGGAAG
>JAISPE010000327.1 GCA_031275145.1 Prevotellaceae bacterium
TTTATGATATTAAAGGATTTTCTTGATTATAAAGAAAATCCTTTATTTTTTTACATAACTGTCAATTATCAATTGTCAGTCCCACCTGCGACATTTCCCAGATCTGCTTTTCGTAAGCGTTAAACTTTTCGCTTCCAAATTCGGAATAATTCAACTGTTTCAGTATATTTATCAGAGTTTTGTAATATGCTGCACATTCTTCGTAGTTATCGAATGCGGGATATGTTCTGCAAATTTCGAGAACAAGGTCAAGCATATATTTCTGGCGTTCCATTGGCGTAGATGCATCGATTTTATCGAAGGCATCCTGTTGCAGAATCACGAAATCGATAAGTTCCGATTTCCAGAAACGGTCGTGATATTCCGGCGGTACTCCGTCGTCGCCAAGTATGTTTATCTGTTCGGCAGCCTCTTTGCCTCTCAGTATGATGTTTTTGCTTTCCGCAATCCGTTCCGGCCAGTTTTCTTCCACTGTTTTATTCAGATATTCCTGTATTTCGGGATATTCGAGATATTTGGAATAGCTGTCGACGGGGTCAACTGCCGGATACCTTTTGCTGTCGGCACGCGACTGTGCGAGGGCATAGAAACAGCGGGCGACTTTCTTGGTCGATTCCGTAACAGGCTCTTTGAGATTTCCTCCCGCCGGCGATACCGTACCGATAAATGTCACCGAGCCGCTTTTGCCGTTGTTCAAAACGACATGGCCTGCACGTGAATAGAAGCTGGAAATGACAGCCGACAGGTCCATCGGGAAAGCGTCGGCGCCGGGCAGTTCTTCCAGCCGGTTACTCATTTCCCTGAGCGCCTGCGCCCAGCGTGACGTGGAGTCGGCCAGAAGCAGAATTTTCAGTCCCATAGACCTGTAATATTCGCCCAGCGTCATTGCCGTATATACCGAGGCCTCGCGCGCTGCAACCGGCATGTTCGAGGTGTTGCACACAATGACAGTACGTTCTATCAGGCGGCGTCCTGTGCGCGGGTCGTCAAGTTTGGGAAATTCCATGAATATCTCCACAACCTCGTTGGCTCTTTCTCCGCAGGCTGCCATGATAATTATATCCGCTTCGGCCTGCTTTGCCAGAGCATGCTGCAGGACCGTCTTTCCCGAGCCGAAAGGTCCAGGGATAAAACCCGTGCCTCCCTCCGCTATCGGGTTGAAAGTATCGAAGATACGCACTCCCGTTTCCATTATTTTGAATGGACGCGGTTTGTCTTTATAGCAGGTAACGGGTACTTTCACCGGCCATTTCTGTACCATCGTCACTTCTCTTTCGTTGCCGTCGCTGTCTGCAAGAACGGCAATAACATGATTGATCGTATAACTGCCTTCGCCCGCTATGCTTTTCACCGTATAGTTGCCTTCAAATTTGAATGGGGTCATTATCCTGTGCGGCAAACTGTTCTCGGTCACTTCCCCCAGCCAGCTGCCGGCTTTCACCACTTCGCCCGCATGAACAAGAGGGGTGAAATTCCACTCGACGGTACTGTCCAGAGCATCGGTATATTCGCCTCTTTTAAGAAAAACGCCATCCATGGTTTTGAGATTGTTCTGCAGGCCGTCGTATATACTCGACAGTATCCCCGGCCCCAGAGACACTTCGAGCATGTGTCCCATAAATTCCACATCGCAGCCTGTTTTCAGTCCGCGCGTACTTTCAAATACCTGCACAAATACCCTTTTGCCAATCACTTTAATTACTTCTGCCATCAACCGGACACTGTCCGACGTCACGAAACAGATTTCGTTTTGCGACACCGGCCCGTCCACTTCGACCGTCACAAGGTTTGATATTATTCCTGATACTTTACCTCTCGTTTTCATTTACTTATTACCTCTTATTCCGGTAACGGAATGTTTTGTTTAATTTAATTTATACTGTCTTAACTTTTTTCGATTCAACCAGCTCATCGACTGTTTTCCGGAACAGTCTTTTCCCTTCTTCGCTGTCCAGAGCCATCCATCTGTCGGCAATACAGGCTTTTTGCAGTATTCCAAGCGCCACGTCGAGGCTGAAATATTCCATGACATTGATTTCGTCTATCTGTTTCCAGCGAAGCATGTCCAGTCTGTTTTCTCTTTCGAGCAGATTTCCGGTTTCAAGCGCCTGAAACAAATCCGGCATGTAATTCCTTTCCCGCGACAGACCGAAATCCGGACTTGTATTTTTCAGCAAAAACTCTGTAATATCGTCTTTTTTAACCATATAATTTTCTGCCGGCGCTCCCGTTTTCCGGCTTAAATATGCTGCCTGAACGTTTTTCATCTCCCTGTCGAATTTAAACCATTTTGCAATGAAAGCATTGCCGGAATTTTCCATTTTACCGTAATAAAGTTCCGACAGATATTTTTCGGCAGCATGTTCATCGGGATATGTTTTATTCTCGGCTTTATAACCGTCTGTATATTCGAGAAAATCACGCATATATTCCGGCAAGGCGGATCTGTCCGTACTGTTTATCGACCGGATGTCCGTCATTCCGCCTTCTTTCCATGCTCTGTTTTTGCCGTACATAACCGCAATCAGATTATAATTGTCTATACAGTTCAACAAATCATGAACATAGACGGCGTCGCTGTCCGAAATGTTTTCCAGAATATAGTCCCTGATATGCAAAAAATCCAGATGTTTAGAGTTCCCCGTCTCAAAAAACAGTTCGGGTAAACTTGATATAAGATAATAATATTTTGACATATAGAGAATTTTATAAAAAACCGCTAACCGAACAGTAATTCCGAAACTTTAGGCCGAAGATACGTTTTAAACAGACTGTCAAAATCTTCGTCGGTGAAACTGATGTAGTAGCCTTCGCTTCCGGACCCGATTTTGAAACCGGATTTCATACGGCTGTCTTCGCTTATTTCCATCGACGACAAAACCGAAGAAACTTTCGATGCAAGATACTCCGATACAGTGTTTTTCTGCCCTTCCGGTACAATCATGAACAGATTGAATTTCTCCGAATCATGAGGATTAAACCGCTCTGTTGCAGTTTTCATCAGCGCCTGAACGAATGAGGCATCGTCGAAAGCGTGTTTGATGTCCGGACTTATGGCCCTGCTCAGTATCAGATTTTCTACCGACTGTTTAACCTCGCTTATAATATGTCTGCCTGCGAGTTTTATCTCCGCATCGGCATTCGCCCTGATTTCCGCAGCCTGTTTTTTCGCCGCAGTCTCTATCTCTTTTGCTCTGTTTTTTGCTTCGGCCAGTATTTTTTTCGCCTCGGTCTTCGCCTGGTTTAGAATAATTTCCGCATCCTGCTGACCCTTCGACAACCCCTCGTTATAGAGCTTTTCCGTCAATTCCTGAAGTTTATTCATGTATATATATTTTTTATATGCCGTCCGCAAAGGTATAACAAAATTTGAAAACCGACCGATTATTTGAATCCGTAAGCTAATAAAGTGTCGTGGGCGTCCGACAAAATTCCCTTTTTTTGACAAAATTAACAGAATTTTCCAGAAAACCCTAACAGGGTTGGAAACCCTGTTAGGCCTGTTAGGGTTCCCGGGATGGTTCCCGGTAACGGCGCGAATCGGGAAAAGGAAGGAAATCCCGATTCGCTGAGTTCCGCGAATCTGGGGAAATAAGGAGGGCTTACAGGAACAGATAACGGAACGGAATTATTTTTAACAACCTCAAATTTTTGACACCCCGCCTTACGGGATTTCTGTCGTACTCCCTTTCGTAGTGCAACCGAAAAAGATTATTATAAGGATATTACAAAAGGCGTCATTGCATGTTATGCAGTAAAAAGTAAATTTTATTTAAGTTTGCATTTAATTTTATTATGTATGAAAATATTGATTACGGGAGCGGCAGGATTTATAGGGAGTTTTATGGTAGAGGAAGCTCTCAGCCGGGGATTTGATACTTATGCAGGAGTAAGAGCCACAAGCAGTAGACAGTATCTGACAGACGAAAGAATAAAATTCGTCGATCTTAAATATAACGATAAGGAAGCGCTTGTCAAACAGCTGTCCGGATTAAAAGACAGTATCGGCAAGTTCGACTGCATTGTACACGGTATGGGCGTGACCAAGTGCAGGAACAAAGGCGATTTTGAGCGGATAAACTACGGATATACAAAGAACTTTGTCGAAGCATTGACGGAATCGGATTCCGTGCCGGACAAATTTGTATATATAAGCAGTTTATCTGCATGGGGACCCGGAGATTCCAAAACAGGGAAGCCGATAATGCTGTCCGACGAGCCGAAACCCGATACTCTGTACGGCGCGAGCAAACTTAAAGCCGAACAGTTTATAGCCTCGATTCCTGCTTTTCCGTATATTTTTCTGAGACCGACAGGAGTATACGGTCCCAGAGAAAAGGACTATTTTGTGTTCAACAAAACGGTTTCAAACGGTATCGAGCCGGCCATGGGTTTTCAAACCCAGTATCTGACGTTTATTTATGTCCGCGATCTGGTCAGGCTGGCATTGCTGGCATGCAGGAGCGATATTGTGCGAAAAGCCTATTTCGTCTCCGACGGCAGGGAATATACGGATAAGGAATATTCGGCCATAGTAAAAAAACATCTCGGCCGCAAGCATACCCTGAAACTTCGCGTACCTCTGTTTTTAGTGAAATCCATTGCGTATTTTTTAGATACGGTTTGCGGCTGGTTTGGGCAAACGCCTACGCTGAATAAAGACAAGTACAAAATTCTCAGAGTGACAAACTGGAGATGCGAAACCAAACCGACTGAAGACGATTTTAATTTCGCAGCCGTCTACGACCTCGACAAGGGAACAGAAGAGGCAATAAAATGGTATAAACAGGAAAAATGGCTGTAAAAAGGTTTGG
>JAISPE010000213.1 GCA_031275145.1 Prevotellaceae bacterium
GCGAACATCCCGAGTTGCTGAAAAGTTTTCTCAACGCACTGATGCCGTTTGAGAAAAATCAGTATATCAGAAGTCTGGAATATTTGCCGGCGGAACAGGTACCGGACAATCCGGCAAAGGAAGATTCCATTGTGAATGTCCGCTGCAAAGACAACAGGGGCAGACAGTTTATCGTGGAAATGCAGATGTACTGGCATAACGTATTTCCGAACCGCATGGTCTTCAACGCCTCCAAGGCATACGTCCGGCAACTCAACGCTAAGGAAGACTATACCTTTCTTCAGCCGATTTACGGTCTGGGTATCACCGATGATGTTTTTGACAGAAAAACCGCGAAATTCTATCATCATTACAAAACAATCAACTGCAAGAACAGCAATGAAATAATCAAAGGTCTGGAATTTGTGATGATAGAACTGCCGAAATTTAAGCCTTCAACCATGATGGGGAAAAAGATGGCAGTATTATGGCTGCGTTTTTTCAAAGAAGTAAAAGAAAACACATATACACTGTCGGAAGATCTTCTGAAAAACAAATACATCTGTCAGGCGGTAGAACTGTGCGAGGAAAGAAAATTTTCACCTGCCGAAATTGCTGCTTACGATCATTACTGGGACGTTATCCGTACCTGTATAGCTGTCAGGAAAACGGAGAGACTGGAGGGTAAAGCGGAAGGTCTGGCTGAAGGTAAAGCGGAAGGTTTTGCACAAGGTTTGGAAGAAAGTAAAGCCGAAAGAATGGAAAAAGGTAAAGCGAAAAGTTTTGCCGAAGGTTTGGAAAAAGGTTTGGCTGAAGGAATGGAAAAAGGAATAGAAAAAGGTTTGGCTGAAGAAATGGAAAAAACAGTTGTAAAAAGTTTCAAAAATCATTTCTCTGTTGAAGTAATATCTTCCATAACCGATTTGTCCGAAGACGAAATAATTTCTATTCTGCAAAAACATAAGTTGATATGATGAAACCGGCGGTAAACGGATTGTTAAACCGGCGAAGTCGAAATCTTTAAATTAATGATATTGGAGACTGTGAATGTGTTTTCTGCCGGTATGTCATCCCTGCGGGATTTTTGTCGCAACAGACATAATTATACTCAAGCCGATAAATTACGTATTTATACAGATAAAAAGAATGTCGGCGGCCGACGGTATTCCGGCGTTTGCCGTTTTGCGTTTGTCTGTCTGTACATGACTGCATTTATCCTGATATTTTTATCTTCATGCAATTCGGCAAGGAAAATTCCCGACGGCAGTTATCTGCTGAGAAAGAATATTGTGGAGATTTCGGACAAGGAAAACAGATTTCTATCGGTCGACGAAATACAGTCATATATACGTCAGCGTCCGAATCGCAATGATATGTTCAGGTTTCATCTGGGTTTGTACAGCCTGTCGGGGAAAGATACGAGCAGGTGGCTGAACCGCAAATTGCAGGAATGGGGCGAAGCGCCTGTCATTTTTGATTCGACCTTAATCAAATACAGCATATCCAACATCAAGTCATACATGCGTAACATGGGCATGTATAACGCAACAGTCAAAGATTCGGTGGTTTACAGAAAGAAGGAAGCTACCGTATTTTACCGTATCCGGCCGGGAAATCCGTATATCATACGGGACATTGAATACGAGATATATGATACGGCCATAAAGCAGTTCGTAATGTCGGACACCGTACGGCTGCGGCGCGGACGAAGACTGTCGGCAAACATGCTCGACAGAGAAAGAGACGTTATCGCCAGCCGGTTGCGAAACAATGGATATTACACTTTCAACAAGAGTTTTATCTCGTTTAAAGCCGATACCGCCGTCGGAAATATGGATGTCAGTCTGAAAATGATAATCCCCGCCCTGACCAGAATGGAGAACGGCAGGAAAATCGATACCGGTTATCCTGTGTACAGGATAAATAACGTGTATGTTTACACAGACTACAATTCTCTGCTGGCTGTTACGGATTCGGCTTATACAAAAACGTTTGACACCCTGCAATACAACGACTGCATGTATCTGCTGTACAAGAATGACAGGAATCTCAAACCGGGAGTTCTGTCGCGGGTTAATCTGTTCGAGAAAGGCGATATTTACAGCGAGGATAAAGTCCGGAAGACACACAATAATCTTTCCGGTCTGGCGCTGTTCAAGTCCGTAACGATACAGTTTCGGGAAGCGGGAGAGGGACTGCTTGACTGTCTCATACTTTTAACGCCGCTCATGATACAGTCCTACGATGTTGATATTGAACTGTCGACAAATGCCTCCAACATGATTGGATTTTCTCCCGGTCTCAGTTACAGGCACAAAAATCTGTTTAAGGGAGCAGAGGTTTTCAATCTCGATTTCAGGGGAGTGTTTCAGCGCAGTTTCGGTTCTTCCCGTCTGTCGTCGCAGGAGTACAATGGCGGGATTTCTTTCGATGTACCCCGTTTTCTGATGCCGATATCTTTGGGATATTTTAAGACTCAGGTCCCCCACACTCAGTTCAGTACCTCGTATGTATACCAGCAGCGGCCCGACTATACGCGCGCAATAGGAAATTTCCGGTTCGGATACCGGTGGAAAAGTTCGCAGACACATACCTTTCAGTTTAATCTCATGGATTTTAACATGATAAAAATGTACGAGCTTAGCCCGGATTTTTATGAGAGTATCAACAATCCATATCTCAGAAACATGTATTCCAACCACTTTGTGCTCGGAATGACAGGGTCTTTCATATACAGCAATCAGCCCGAAAGCGGAAGAAGCCGCTGGCGCAGAGAGAGTTTTTGGAACTACCGGATAAACGGGGATATCGCAGGCAATTTTCTAAGCCTCTTTAACCGGACAATGCCGAAAGACGAATCCTTAGGCCGGAAGATAGCCGGAATGCCATACAGCCAGTATATTAAAGGCGACATGAATCTGGTTTACGATTATCCTGTCAATACCGCAAGCTCGATAGTATACCGCTTTTATTTCGGAATCGGGAAAGCGTACGGCAATTCCCTTTCGATGCCGTTCGAGAAACTGTTTTATTCGGGAGGGGCAAACAGTCTGAGAGGCTGGCAGGTGAGAAGCGTTGGACCGGGCTCGGTTTCCGCCGACTCCATTGATGTGTTCCCCAATCAGGTTGCCGATTTGAGGCTGGAACTGAATGTCGAATACCGTTTTCCTCTTTTCTGGAAATTTGAAGGCGCGCTCTTTGCCGACGCCGGCAATGTCTGGAGTCTGAGCGCTCTTGATACGAGGGAAGGCGCACGGTTCGCTTTCGACCGCTTTTACAGGGAAATTGCCATGAATACGGGTCTCGGGTTAAGGCTGAATTTCGATTATTTCATACTCAGATTTGACTCGGGTTTCAAAATCCATAACCCGGGCTTACCTTCGGGAAATCGGACAATTATGCCGGATAAATGGTTTAAAAGAGATAATTTCAGTCTGCATTTCGGAATAAATTATCCGTTTAATTATTAAAATATATTAATTTTGTGCAGTTTTTATAAATGAATTTGGATTGAAAAACATTGTAAAAAATATTATTCTGATACTGTTTCTCGGTATAAGCAGCTATTCGTTCGCACAATATGATAAATATTACTACTTCAACAGAGGACGCGAACATTTAATCAACTCGCGATATGCTTATGCGATCACCGATTTCAGCATTATCATACAGTCCGACAGCAGTCTGTACGAAGGATATTTTTTCAGGGGGATTGCAAAATACAATCTTAACGATTATATCGGGGCGCTGCTGGATTTCAACAAAGCGTTGAGTATAAATCCCGTTTTTACACAGGCATACCATTACCGCGCAATAACTCTTTCGCAGTTAAACCGTTTCGACGAAGCAATGAAAGATTATGAAACCGCAATAGATTTGCGGCCCGACCATGTGGGAATTTATTTTTCGAGGGGTATCACCTACCTGATGTCGCAAAAGTTTGACAAATCCATCGAGGACTTTAACGTCTTTCTGCGCCACGAGCCTAACGTGAGCGACGCTTTTGTGAACAGAGGCACTGCATACCTGATGAGCAAAGATACGGTAAGAGCTTTGGAAGATTATAATAAAGCGATATATTTCAATTCTTTCGACCCTAACGGATATATTCGCCGGGCGCGGATCTATGCGATGAGGAACGAAAATCAAAAGGCAATGAAAGACCTCGATCAGGCAATCAGGCTTGACTCGACAAGTTCGTTCGTGTTTTTCAGCAGGGCGCTGGTAAAGTATGCTCTTGATGATATTGACGGTGCGCTGAGCGATTTGACAAAGGTAATATCGTTGGACCCTCATAATGCCCTGAGTTATTACAACAGAGCGCTTATCCGTTCCCAGATAGGCGATTACAATAATGCGCTGGAAGATTACGGGCATGTTATGGATATAAATCCCGACAATGTCCTTGTATATTATAACCGCGCTGCCGTAGAAATTGAACTTAATGATTATGACGCCGCCATAGCGGACTACACCAGAGCTATCGAGCTGTATCCCGATTTTGCAACGGCATACATGAACCGTTCGGTTGTGAAAAACCGAACCGGACAGTTCGAAAGCGCACGTAAAGACTATGATATCGCACAGCAAAAAATACTGCAATTCCGTAAAGACGCTTCCGACAGCGCTTTCTCCATATTTGCCGATACAAGCAAAACTTTCAACAAGCTGCTGGCCCTCGACGCCGACTTTACGAAGAAAACATTCAGCAACAGACTTGAAAGCAGAAGAATCGCTGTCCTGATTCAACCTCTGTTTAAACTGAGCAAGGGCGCTGTGAAACCGGATATCGCACTGGATAAGCAGTATTTCTTCCCGCTGATAGACGATTTTTTGAAGAATGAAAATCTGGAGGATGTGGCGCTGTCAAGTCAGAATATCGAAATAGACAATATTATTGTCAGTAAGATGGATTCGATATCCGAAATCCTTATCCGGCGGGATGACAGTAAAGAGAAAGCGCTGGGATATTTTATCAAAGGGATGTCGCAGGCGCAGATAAAACAGTATTCGAGTTCTATCAATTACTATACCAAAGCCATAGCGCTCGACCCTTCAAATATCTTTTATTATCTGAACAGAGGTGTAACTCAAAGCGAAATGATTGATTTTATCTCGAATATCGAAAACTCCATACCGAGACTGAGCCTCAGCGACAATATTGTAAGCTCAAAAAATGTAATGAACCAGCGCAGTTTCGACTATAAGGAAGCGATTGACGATATGGATAAAATAGAATCGTTGAATCCGGCGTTTGCTTATCTGTACTATAACCGTGGAAATCTCCTGTGTCTGTCGAACAAAATGCCCGAAGCGATTGATGCATACACAAAAGCAATTAAACAGTACCCGTATTTCGCCGAAGCGTATTTCAATCGCGGACTGGTTTCAATCCATCTGAGAGATACCGAAAAGGGATGTATCGACATAAGCAAGTCCGGCGAACTTGGCATAAATGACGCCTATTCAATAATAAAAAGATATTGCCTCAGCGAAGAGGAGTAACTGCT
>JAISPE010000394.1 GCA_031275145.1 Prevotellaceae bacterium
ATTTTACCGGAACATTTTTTTGCAGTTTCACTGTTTTGACTGTCCCCTTATATTCAACTTTGACTTTCGCCGGATGCGGCGACAGCAGTGTGGCTTCTACCGACGTTTCATTCCACGAAAGGCTTTGCAGCACGACATTTCCACGCAGCAGCAGACCTTCGATTTTGCCCTGTTTCCAGCGGTCGGGTTTTGCCGGCAACAGGCTTATATATCCGGGCTCGCTGTATGCCAGACACTGTGCAACCAGATACGGAAAACCTCCGCAGATGTCCATATTGAATATATGGCCGGGGTCGTGCGTCGCTCCCATACCTGTAGTCCAGTACAGTTTTGCGAGGACGTCGGTAATTTTGCCGGTCAGCTGGCTGTTGCCGGTATGAGCGGCTACCCATCCTGTCAGACAGAGACCGAAATTCATTCCGGGCGATTTTTCCCTGAATCCGAGCCGTAAATCGATTGTTTTTTCCACAGCGCGCAGCAGTTCCGGCGAATGTTTAAATTCCTGCGGCATTTCATCATACAGAGCGTACAGGTGCGATACGTGACGGTGATCGTTATTGTCGTTCAGACCGGGCCATGTCCATTCGCAGAGAGCGCCTTCGTCTGAAATACGGTATTCGGGCATTTTACTCAGCATCCCGTTCCACTTTTCAATATCGGCTTTGTCTTCCTTCAACAGTGTAGCTGCCTGAATACAGTTTTGCAACAGCTGTTTGCATGCCATTATATCCATCGTTGCATTGATTGAGGCCGCTGTGCGGGTGTTCGAGGGAACGTTTTCGGGTGAATATGACGGAACAAAGACGAATTTGCCGTCGCGTTCGACAGTCAGAAAATCCTCAAAAAATTCCGCAAGTTCCTTCATCAGCGGATATGCTTTTTCTTTAAGAAAATTCATATCGCCGGTATATTGGTAGTATTCGTAGTAAAATTTCACAATCCAAGCCGTTACGTTAATGCCGTAAGTATGCGGGACGCCTGTATGCGCATCCAGTGTCCGCCAGCTGGTGGTCATTTGCACCGGAATATAAAAACCTCTGCAATTGAACAGTTCCCGCGCGCTTGTCCTGAATCCGTCGAGATTGCGTTCTACCCACGAAAACAGCGACTGCATCAGCGAAGGCGTGTTGCCGTTGAGGAGAAAAGCTATGGCGACCTGCAAATTGCCGTTGGAAGTGAAACTCCCGTACCATGGCGCCGACCATGTTCCGCTCCACACTCCCTGCAAATTGGGAGGATTGATGCCGGTACTGCTGATAATATTGTACCTGCCGGCATTAAAGGCCTGTTCCAGCATTGCAAGAGGAGGCGTTGTTTCCTGTCTCGACCTGGCGATTAACTGTTCGGAAGTCAGGGCGCGGTCTGAGGGGTCGCCGCCCAGATCGAGTTTTACCCTGTTATACAGATCGCCGTGTACCTTGACATGTTCAGCCAGCAGATGTCCGTAATCCGTCTGTTTGCTTTCTATACAGGTCATCAGCCGGTCGGCAAGGGATTCGGTTTTCAGCGGCACAGGTTCAATTTTTACAATGACAAGCAATTCGTCTACATCGGTGGCAATCACGCTGCCGCCGAGGTAACGCAGTGTTCCGCCGCGGTTGATTACCTTGCCGACTCCTTCATATCCTCCATACGGGTTGTAGATGTTTGAATACCTGTAGCGGGCTTTGAAAGTCAGCCACTGTCCGGTCAGTTCCGGTTTTAATTCCGTAAAACATTCTTCGTGCAGCAGGAACGGGTCAGCCGACGCACCTCTGTCGCGTCCCCTGCTCACCGGGACTTCTGCAAAAGATATGGATGCGTTGATTTTGGCGCTTCCCGTCAGGCGGATAACAATGAGGCTGTCGGGACGCGAAACAAAAGCGCTTCGCCGGAAAAATCCCTTTCCGTTTTTCCATTCCGTGAAAGTTTCGCCTGTCTCGAAATTGACCGAACGCTGATATTCAGTCCCGCCGGTATCGGATTCCTGTTCGATGTGTATCTGAAAACCGGGGATGAACGGGTCGCGGGCATACCACGGGTTGTTGCCGTCACGGAAATCTATGTTGACAAAAAAGCCGCTTTTTTTCCGCAAATCATTGAGAAACTGGCTGGCTTTCTTATATTCGCCGTTCAGCAGCATCGTTCGGATTTCATCCAGATGCTCGCCCTGCGGCAGTTTGGCGTCGGTGATGTTGAGTGGAAGATAAAGCAGGGCGTGACTCACGTTGATCACCTCGCGGTAAGGCTCTCCGGCAACCATTATTCCGGTTGTTCCATTTCCGCTCAGGAGACTGTGTTCCCAGTTCGGCGCCGGTTTTTCGCTTGTAAATCCGTGCCGGGGCGTCTGAAAACGGTACTGTCCAAACACTGCCGAAATACTGAAACACAATAATAATAATACGATTTTTAATTTTCTATACATGAATTATATAATTTTTGTTATTTAATTTTTACCGCATTTACTGCAATTATTATTATTTATTCCTCGCGCGGTCTATTTTTGTGAGTTGGATATGCGACGAAGCAGTCCGCGACGGGTCGTCATTGCGAGGAGCGCAGCGACGAAGCAATCCAGAAAGTCGTGTATTTCTGGATTGCTTCGTCGCTACGCTCCTCGCAATGACGAAGAGTCGGAAAACAGTTTTCTGCAAAAAACTCACAATTCTCACCTGTTTGATGTATACCACAAAGAGCGCAAAGGATACAAAGGTTACACAAAG
>JAISPE010000221.1 GCA_031275145.1 Prevotellaceae bacterium
AAGTCAATTTTTAAATCGGCGTAGCCAAACTTTAGTTCGACGAAGTCA
Organism: Prevotellaceae bacterium; assembly: GCA_031275145.1. Lineage (GTDB taxonomy): Bacteria > Bacteroidota > Bacteroidia > Bacteroidales > UBA932 > JAIRLF01. The sequence goes on from JAISPE010000221.1 coordinate 49, forward strand.
ATTAACATAATTTGCAGGATTAACATATTTGTAAATTATGAAAATTCTGTAAATTATGTCAAAAAAAGGAAATTCTGTCGTACATTATCAGTTATATAAGCGCTACGCGCAATGATTCTCCGCTTCTCATCAGTTCGAAAGCCTGTTCGATGGCATCTAATGGTAAACGGTGCGTCACAATGGCGTCGGCGGGAAAAGTTCCCGACGAAAGGATTTCCACCGCTTTTCGCACATGTTCCGGTGTAGAATCGCTGCTGCCAAGCGCCCGCAATTCCCTGTAATGAATCAAACGGCTGTCGATGTTCAGCATACTTTTCCCGACGGGCAACGAGGCAAACAGCATGACGCTTCCCTGTTTGCGGACAAGCTCGAACGCCTGTTCCTGAGGAGCTGCCGCCGGCGCTGCGATAATCACCGTATCGGCTCCATAGCCTTCCGTTTCGTCCATAATCGCCTGTTTCAGGTCTTCTTCCGACGGATTCACCAGACGGTCGAAGTTAAACTGTTTACACTGTTCAAGCCGTTGCGGATTCAGTTCGGCAAAAATGATTTTCGACGCTCCGTAGGCCCGCGCGATGCAGGCGTTCAGTATTCCCATGGGACCCGCCCCGATAACTGCCACCGTATCTCCCTGCCTGACATTGCACTGTTCGATGGAATTGACGGCGCAACTGACAGGCTCGGCTAAAGCTGCAATTTCAGCCGGCAACGATGCCGGAGTTTTGATTAAATGCCCGTTCGATATTGCCCGTTCGGGAATTACAACATACTCAGCCATTCCGCCGTCAAAACTGTAACCCATCGGGGCAAGGTTGATACAGAGATTGCGATGTCCGCGACGGCAATAATAACATTCGCCGCAGCTGATGCTCGTAGCCATCACAACCCGGTCGCCGACGGCATAATTTTCGGGTGAAATATCGTCCACCCTCCCGCCTTTACGGACAATCAGGCCGGTAAACTCGTGTCCCATAATGCGCGGCGGCTTGATACGGACATTGCCCGAAACCGCCGCTTTCATATCCGAACCGCATACGGCGCAGGCGTCCACTTTCACCAGAATTTCGCCGTCACGGCATACCGGACATTCAACATCTTCAACCCGTATATCTCCGGGGGCATAAAATACTACTGCTTTCATATCTCAATATCCTTCTTTTACAGGTTCTCCGTTCAGTACCGCTTCCGTCGAGCCTACGCCAAGACGGTGTACGCCCTGTTGCAGGTATCCCACAGCAGTATTCCAGTCGCGGATACCGCCCGAAGGTTTCACTTTCATCCTGTCGCCCACCGTACGGAGCATCACGTCAATAATCTCCGGCGTAGCGCTTCCGGGTCCAAATCCTGTGGATGTTTTCACAAAATCGGCCCCCGCTTCGCAGGACAGTTCACAGGCTTTGGCGACCTGTTCCAGAGTAAGAAATCCACTCTCCTGTATCACTTTCACCGGCACATTCGCCGCATGAGCCACCTCGACCACCGCCCGTATGTCGTTCAAAACATAATCGCAGTCACCGGATAGAAATCTGCCGATATTCATCACCATATCAATTTCATTCACTCCGTCGAGAATCGCCTGTTTCGCCTGAAACGCTTTTACCGGAGTAGCGTCGGCCCCATGCGGAAAACTCAGTACGCAGGACACTTTTACGCCCGAGCCTTTCAGCAGACGTGCCGCCAGTTCAACATCGCAGGGACGAACACACATGCTCGCAACCTTTTCGCGGACACACATCGCCGCATTTTTTTCAATATCGGCTACCGTCATGTCGGGTTTCAATACCGCATGATCAATGGTAGCCGCAACCTCTGCTCTTGTATAATTTTTCATGTTCTTATTTAATTTATTTGATATATATTTTCCAGTTCTTCGGGTTTTACCCTGACAATCTCATCGCCACGCATGATGACTAACTCTTCATTATTCCGTTTTTTTTCAGCGAGCAGTCTTCGAAATGACAGTTCAAGCCCTTCCAGTATTTTCTTTTTGAAAATTTCGTATTCCTCAATTTCCGCTGTTTTCGCGACGTCTTCATTCTGTGTTTCCATAATATTTTTTATTTCATTAAATTTTAATTCATCCTTAATAACAAGTATTTCCGTACCCTTACGTTTTTCGGCTATGAGTTCCTGTTTGTCATCCGAATTATCAAATATCATAACAATATCCGCTATGGGCATGTAAATATCGAATAAATATCTAATTCCCCGAATGTAACGCCGTTCTATCACATCGTCTGCAATATCATGTCCGCCTCTCATAACTCTCATTTGAACTCTTTGTTTTGCCATATCGACGGTTTTCAGCCAAAAAAACAACAAACTTACTGTATAGCCTCTGTCTTTTGCCCTGCAAACGGTATTCCTGTGACTTTTGCCGGAAAGCGTCGTCTCGAAAGCAAAACTTTTGCCCTTATCCAAAAGTTCGCTGATACGTTTGAGCATAATCTTGCCGGCTTCG
>JAISPE010000023.1 GCA_031275145.1 Prevotellaceae bacterium
CGGCATCTCATCAATGGCCTGCCTGACGGCCTACCTGCCGGCAGGCAGGGCAGTCAGGGCAAAGAGCATCCCGTTAGGGATGCATCGCTCGGTAGAAAACCCATACCGTCCTGTTTTGCATCCCGTTGGGGATGCATCCCTAACGGGATGCAGGACAGGATATATTGACTGTTCTACCGAGCGATGCATCCCTAACGGGATGCCATAATTGATACCTTTATTTATTGAAGACTCCTAAGGGATGCGGAAGCTTACGGCAGGGGCGGCATGGGGCGGCGATTGGAGGGGCGGGAACGTGTGTGGTAATCCGCAACTCATAGCTCATAGTTCATAGTTCATAGTTCGCAGACTGTTATATTTTATTAATTTTAACCCTTAACACATAAATTATGTTAAATATCAAACCTTTTTTTTCTACAATTAGAAAAACATTTTGTACTTTCGCGCCATTATTTTGAGTTTAGAGAGTATTAGAAGCAATACAATGATTGAAGCAGGATGCAAACACAGAGGATTAGAATGTGAAAATAAAGGGATTTTTTTCACAACATTCGGAGAAAACTCGCCGGATAATTCTTTGTATTCATGCAAAATAAGCATCGCGGTACGATTATTGCAGAGAGAGAGAGAGAGAGAGAGAGAGAGAGAGAGAGAGAGAGAGAGAGAGAGCTATCAGGCAGTTATGCATTATGTCCGTATGTCCGTTTCCATGTCATATCTATGCACGGTTGCGAAGGAAGCATACAGCAAACCGGATATACAGCTCAATTACAGATACAGACACAGACGCCGGAACATACAGCAACATATCGAATATTCGCATATCGCCGTACCGTATATACCTTATTATACGGTATACGGTTTGTTCATGCAGAAATAATTTTCAAGCAAATAATATCAGTTTTCGGGATATTGAACGAAAACCTGCGGCAAACAGTTTCCGCTGTTTTCCGCTGCTTTTTACGTACCGGTTTTTCATACGTATGCAGCAAAACTTCCATACGTATGCAGTTTTACCGCAAAAGTTTTTTACCTCAAAGGTCGCAAAGTACGCAAGGTTTTCAAATATCGCCAACACTTTGCGTACTTTGCGGTAAAATATTTATTCCTCGCGCGGTCTATTTTTGTGAATTGGATATGCGACGAAGCAATCCGCGACGGGTCGTCATTGCGAGGAGCGCAGCGACGAAGCAATCCGGAAAGTCGTGTATTTCTGGATTGCTTCGTCGCTGCGCTCCTCGCAATGACGATGGGGCGGAAAACAGTTTTCTGCAAAAAAACTCACAATTCTCACCCGTTTGATGTATAACAGAATTTTCATAATTTACAAATTCTGTTAATTTTGTCAAAAAAAGGGGAATAACGTGTACATTTCAAATAAATTTGGTCTACGGATATATATTGTTATATTTGTATTTGAAAATAACACTGTAATATTAGAACAATATGTTGAAATTAAAATTATTACTTGCATTGATACTGGGTTTCTCAGTGATTACGTACGCTCAAAAATCGCCGAAAGGCAAAACATCTCCGGCAAAAGCGGATACAGCAAAGGCGGATACGACGAAAGCAGACAATACCAAAAAGTCAAATTCCGACGATCCGAAACCGTACGGAGAAGTAATTACCAAAGAAGCTGTTACAAGCTCCGGAATGTTTAAAATACACAGGATTAAAGAACAGTTCTTTTTCGAAATTCCGGATACGTTACTTGAGCGGGACATTTTGGTAGTCAACCGTATTGCGAAATCGGCGGCAGGCATGCGTCCCTACGTCGATGTATACGCCGGCGACCATATCGCCGAAAATGTAATCCGGTTCGACATGGGGCCGTTTAACCGCATCTTTATGAGACGGATGATTTTCTCCGAAAATTCTTCCGACAGTACGGATAACGGCATGTACAGAGCAGTCGTCAAGTCGAATCTACAGCCTGTTGTAGCCTCTTTTCCTGTAAAAGCATACGGAAAAGATACTCTGAACAAATCGTATATAATTGATGTGACAGGCTTTTTACAGGCCGAAAATGAAATATTCTATTTCAGTCCCAATTCGAAAAAGAATCTTTCTATCGGCGCTGTTCAGAACGACAAATCATACGTAGTGTCCATCAAGCCGTATCCCGTTAATATAGAGATACAGACATTGCGTACATATTTGAAGACGGCGGCTCCCAATACAACAGCGTCTTCTTTACCCGTATCCTACGAACTGAACACATCCATGCTGCTTTTGCCCGAAATCCCGATGAAAGCGCGGTACAGAGATGCACGTGTCGGCTTTTTTGCCCGGGGATACACAAGTTTTGACGCCAATCCTCAGGGTGTAAAAGGACAGTCGATGATCACCCGCTGGCGTCTGGAGCCTAAAGACGAAGACAGGGAGAAATATTTGAGAGGCGAACTCGTCGAGCCGAAAAATCCGATTATATATTACATCGACCCCGCCACGCCGAAAAAATGGACTCCATATCTGATTGCCGGAGTAAACGACTGGCAGGAAGCTTTCGAGCAGGCCGGTTTCAAAAATGCAATACAGGGCTTACCCGCTCCCGAAAACGATTCGACATGGAATATCAACGACGCGCGTCACAATGTGATAGTTTACAAAGCCTCGTCTATTCCCAATGCAAGCGGGCCTCATGTACATGACCCGCGCAGCGGCGAAATCATGGAAACGCATATCAACTGGTATCACAATATTATGTCGCTGTTGCACAACTGGTATATGATTCAGACGGGGGCAGTGGATCCCAGAGCGCGCAAAATGCAGTTGGACGACGAACTGATGGGACAGCTGATTCGTTTTGTATCCTCGCACGAAGTCGGACATACATTGGGGCTGAGACATAATTTCGGAGCAAGTTCGACCGTTCCGGTAGAGAAGTTAAGAGACAAAGCCTATCTCGAAAAATACGGACATACGCCTTCGATAATGGATTATGCCCGTTTCAATTACGTGGCGCAGCCCGAAGACGGGATTCCCGAAGAAGGACTGTTTCCGCGTATCGGCGAATACGACAAGTGGGCTATCGAATGGGGATACAAATGGCTTCCGCAGTTTGACAGTCCCGCCGCCGAAACTCCCTATCTCAACAAATTGATCATCGACCGGTTAAACGCTAACGGGAAGCTGTTTTTCGGAAACGAAAGCGAACCTTTCGATCCGCGTTCCCAGAGCGAGGATTTGGGTGATAATGCCATGCTTGCAGGCGCTTACGGAATCAAAAACCTGCAACGCATACTGCCAAATCTGAAAAACTGGACACGTGAACCCAACGAAGATTACAGATATCTGAACGAGATGTATTACGAAGTACTGGTTCAGTACAGGCGATACATAATGCATGTAGCCAAGAATATAGGAGGCGAATATCATACTCCGAAAAACGTCGAGGAAGCGGGAGAAGTCTACCGGCCTGTTGAATACGGGAAACAGAAAGAAGCCATGCGATTTCTGGATACATATCTTTTCACTACGCCCGCATGGTTGATTAACGACAGTATCGTTTCGCTCACCGGCGCCAATGTTTTGGAAAATCTTACAATGTGTTACTCCGCAGCATTATCGCGCCTGCAAAGTTCGAACATGCTGAACCGGATAATTAAAACCGAAGAATTGCGCAGGGAAGGAAAGGTATATCCCGTATCCGAATTTATAGACGATTTGAAGAAAAGCGTCTGGCGCGAGCTTTATACCGGCGCAGCAATAGATATTTTCAGACGAAACCTTCAAAAAGTTTATATCGAACAGGCATTCAATACAGTGAAATCCGGAAGTTCGGATGCGTCAAGCCTGATGCGGGCACATCTGCTTTCACTCAAAAACGATATAAAGAAAGCAATCCGTTCACAAAAAGGTCTGTCTAAATATCATTTGCAGGATATATTTCAAAAAATTGAAGATACATTGAATATTGATAAAAAATAACTGTAACAGACATTTTATTTTTTATTTACCGCAAAGATACAATGGACAGTAGAGTAGAGCGGGGAGACTTCATATGAGGTCTCCCCGCTCTACACTACTGCCTATTGTACCCTTGTGGTAAAAATGCGACAGTTGAGTTTGCGTCAGGTGTACGACAAAATTCCCTTTTTTTTGACATAATTAACAGACTTTGTAAATTATGAAAATTCTGTTAATTATGTCAAAAAAAGAATTATGTCAAAAAAAGAATTATGTCAAAAAAAAGGGAATTTGTCAAAAAGGAATTTTGTCGTACACCCGTTTGCGTCAGGTCAGGAGTCCTGATATTGCAAATCCTTTCAGCGTTGCCTGCGAGCAGTCTGTTATTTTGATTTTTACCAGATCGCCGATTTTGTTGTTTCCTTTCGGGAACACAACCGTTTTGTTTTGAGGCGTACGGCCGCAAAGGTCGTTTTCGGAGCGTTTTGAAGTGTCTTCCACCAAAACCTCGACGATTGAGCCGACATCTTTTTTATGGCTTGTTAAAGACAGTTCGCTTTGCAGTTCGATTATTTCCGTCAGACGCCTGATTTTCACATCTTCGGGGACATCGTCTTTAAAGTGTCGGGCAGCCTTTGTGTTCGGGCGTTCGGAATATTTAAACATGTACGCAAAATCGTATCCCACTTCCCTCATTAACGATAGAGTATCCTCGTGATCTTTCTGCGTTTCTCCGCAAAAACCGGCGATTATATCTGTCGAAACGGCACAGTCGGGCATAATTTCGCGTATTGTTTTTATTCGCTGCAAATATTCTTCCCGCGTATATTTTCTGTTCATACTCTGCAATATGGCGGAACTTCCCGATTGAACGGGCAAATGAATATAATTGCAGATATTGCCGTATTTTGCCATGGTTTTCAGCACGTCATCCGTCATATCTCTGGGGTGCGAAGTAGAGAATCGCACCCGCATCTCCGGAGCCGATTCTGCAACCATAGCCAGCAAACCGGCAAAAGTCACATCCTTCCATGAGTACGAATCTACATTTTGTCCCAAAAGAGTAACTTCCCTGTATCCGTTGTCCGACAATTCTTTCAGTTCCCTGAGAACTGTTTCCGGATTTCTGCTGCGTTCGCCTCCCCTCGTGTATGGCACGACACAAAACGCGCACACGTTATTACATCCTCTCATGATTGAGATAAAAGCGGTTACACCCGTTTTATCCAGACGGACAGGACTGATATCCGAATATGTTTCATCTCTCGAAAGCAAGACGTTGATCCCTTTCTGTCCCGATTCGGTTTTTTCCACAAGTTTCGGAAGTTCCCTGTAAGCGTCGGGACCGACTACAACATCTACAATATTGTTTTCCAGCAACGATTCTTTCAGTCTCTCCGCCATACAGCCTATCAGACCGATGCTGACATTCGGCCGCTTTTTCTTTTCCTGTCTGAAATATTCGAGTCTTCCCCAAACTCTCTGTTCCGCATTGTCTCTCACCGAACAGGTGTTTATCAGTATGAGATTTGCATCGCCAATATTTTTAGTAACAGAGTATCCCGCCTTTTGCATAATGGCAACCACAACTTCGCTGTCATTGACATTCATCTGACATCCGTACGTTTCGAGATACACCTTGGGCCTGTCGCTGTCAAAAACAGGTCTGATTGAGATTACAGTTCTTTTACCGGTATTCGCTGCCTGCATATTTATATCTGTTTATAAAATGTTTATATCGTAATTTAAAATCAATCTATAATTTTTTCCGGGTGCAAAGGTAATAAATTCAATGATTTCATGATTTTTTTTCCAAATATTTTTGCAGATTCGAAATTAAGAATTACCTTTGCGCCCGGAAAATAAAGCAACCTCTTACAGTCATGAGGATTTCAGTAATGTTGCCACGTTAAAAATATAGACAGGAAATGGATTTAATAAAAATTGCACAGCAGGCGTTCCTCGGAGAACAAAAAGAGTATCCCCTTTTCAGGGCAGGCGATACCGTAACCGTAACATACAGAATTGTAGAAGGAAACAAAGAACGGTTACAGAAATTTAGAGGAGTAGTTATCCAGCGTAAAGGGACAGGAGCAACTCAAACTTTTACCGTCAGAAAAATGTCGGATAATGTCGGAGTAGAAAGAATTTTCCCGATTACCTCCCCGTTTATTCAGGGTATCGAAATTAATAAAGCCGGTAAAGTTCGCAGAGCAAGAATATTTTACATGCGTAAACTTACAGGCAAGAAAGCCCGTATTAAAGAACGTAAAATTTTTACGAAAAATTAGAATAAGAGGCTCCGTGGCTCAACTGAATAGAGCATCTGACTACGGATCAGAAGGTTGTGGGTTTGAATCCCGCCGGAGTCACAAAAATGTACATGATTGAATAAGGTGATTAGTTGATTGATGATTTTTTGTGTGACATCTGCATACTCGTTTATGCAGATGTTTTTTTATGGATTTGAATCATAGAACAGAATTCCTTTTTTTGACATAATTAACAGAATTTTTAAATCGACGAAGTCAAACTTTAGTTCGACGAAGTCAATTTTCCTAATTTACAAATCTGTTAATTATGCAAATTCTGTTAATTATGTCAAAAAAAGTTCGTCTTTTTTAATTTTTAATTGTACTTTTGCGGTCCGGTACTGTTTTCATCAGGAGATGTTTTTACGAAAAACGGCAGAAGACAGTACTGTGATAAATAATGAATTAATAATAAGATGTCAGAAGAAAATAAAACATTAAACTTTATCGAAGAGATAATTGAAAATGATCTTAATGCAGGGAAATACGATTCTGTTTTAACGCGTTTTCCGCCCGAGCCGAACGGGTATCTGCATATCGGACACGCAAAATCCATTTGTCTGAATTTCGGGCTTGCACTGAAATACGGCGGGAAAACCAATCTGCGATTCGACGACACCAATCCCGTCAAGGAAGACGTCGAGTATGTAGATTCTATCAAGGAAGATATTAAATGGCTGGGATTCGAGTGGGTTGCAGAGTATTATGCATCCGACTATTTCGAACAGCTGTACATCTGGGCGCAGGATTTGATACGCAAAGGTCTGGCCTATGTTGACGACCGGAATCAGGAAGAGATACGCACCAGCAGGGGGACAGTCACACAGCCCGGCGTAAACAGTCCGTACCGCGACCGTTCGGTAGACGAAAACCTTGATTTATTCGCCCGTATGCGTGCCGGCGAATTTAATGACGGCGAAAAAGTCCTGCGTGCAAAAATCGACATGGCACATCCGAATATGATGATGCGCGACCCGATTATGTACAGAATCATACACGCAAACCATCACCGCACAGGCGATAAATGGTGCATATATCCGATGTATGACTATGCTCACGGACAGTCGGATTCCTGCGAACATATCACACATTCCATCTGCACGCTGGAGTTTGATATTCACCGGCCCTTATATGACTGGTTTATCGAAAAGCTCGAAATATTCCCTTCGCATCAGTACGAATTTGCCAGACTGAACCTCACATACACCGTCATGAGCAAGCGTAAACTGCTGGAACTGGTTAAAAACGGTATCGTTTCCGGCTGGGATGACCCCAGAATGCCGACAATCTGCGGTTTGCGACGCAGAGGCTACACGTCTGAAAGCATACGTAACTTTGCAGAAAAAGTTGGAGTTGCGAAACGTCAGAACACGATAGAGCTTTCCCTTCTGGAAAACTGTGTACGTGAAGATTTGAACAGACGCGCCGAACGCAGATTTGCCGTACTTGACCCGCTGAAAATCGTGATTGTCAATTATCCGGAATCGAAGACAGAAGTCATGAACGCAATCAACAATCCCGAAAATCCCGATGCCGGGACACGTGAAATTACATTCGGACGTGAACTGTATATCGAGAAAAGTGATTTTATGGAAGTCCCCCCGAAAAAATATTTCCGTCTGTCGCCCGGTGCGGAAGTACGTCTGAAATATGCATATATCATAAAATGCGAGGAAGTTGTAAAGAACGGCAAAGGCGAAATTACAGAACTGAGATGTACTTATGACCCCGAAACGAAAAGCGGCAGTAACAGCTCGAAACAGGTGAAGGGAACTGTACACTGGGTTAATGCCCGCGAAGCTCTGCCGGTAGAAGTGCGTTTATACGACAGACTGTTTACCGAAAGCCACATGGATGACATACCGGAAGACAAATCATATACGGATTATCTCAATCCCGAATCTCTGACAGTGGTGACCGCTTTTGCCGAAACTTCGCTGAAAGACGTGAAAGAAAGCGTGCAGTTTGAACGTACCGGATATTTTTATCCCGATTATGATTCCACTCCCGACAAACTGATCTTTAACCGTACGGTTACGCTTAAAGATTCGTGGACAAAACAAAATAAACAGTGATGGACAACAAAAAACATTTGCCGGCTTTCGAAAAATTGCTGGATATCATGGACGAACTGCGTGAAAAATGCCCGTGGGACAGGGAACAGACGATGGATTCGCTGCGTACCCTGTCCATCGAAGAAACATACGAACTTTCCGACGCCGTTATCCGCAGCAATTTCAACGATATAAAGAAAGAACTCGGCGATCTGTTTCTTCATATCGTTTTTTATGCGAAAATCGCCGGCGAACAGGATAAATTCGACATGTCAGACGTCATCAATACTTTATGCGACAAACTTGTATACCGGCATCCGCATGTTTTCGGCGAAGTGAAAGCAGACACGTCCGGCGAGGTGTCCAAAAACTGGGAGCAGTTGAAAATTAAAGAAAAAGACGGGAATAAAACTGTCCTTTCCGGAGTTCCCGTTTCGTTGCCGGCGCTTGTCAAAGCCGGCAGAATACAGGACAAAGCCGCCGCCGTAGGTTTCGACTGGGAACAGAAAGAACAGGTATGGGATAAATTCGAGGAAGAAAAACAGGAACTGATGCACGAAATCGGCGAAATGGACAGGGAGAAAATGGAAGCCGAATTTGGCGATCTGTTTTTCTCCCTGGTCAATGCCGCCCGACTTTACGGAATTAATCCCGAAACAGCGCTGGAACGTACAAACCGCAAGTTTATCGACCGCTTTACGTATCTGGAAAATAAAACTATCCGACAGGGACGCTCACTGAAATCCATGACATTAGACGAAATGAACGAAATCTGGGAAGAAGCTAAACATAACGGGTTATGAGTGACGGGATATTATGCGGGAACATCTAAAAACTCAAAAATCTTTGACTTAAAACTGATACGGGTTCATAACTCACAATACTATATATGAGTCATCACTCATCACTTAATTTTTTTTACATCATCAAAAATAATTGATAATTTTGCACCCTGTAACGAAATAAAAAATAGAATACATTATGATATCAAACGAAAAAGAACAAAGGAGAGCAAAACCGTTAATCATCGCCAATCCGATATACGATACGGTTTTTAAAAAATTGATGGAGAACATGAAGATAGTAAAATTCTTCCTGAGCACCATACTTGGTCAGCAGGTTACGGCAGTAGATGTTCTTCCGCAGGAGTACACCCGCAAGAAGGATGAAAAGGACGGAGAAGAGAATGATCCTGCAAAAAAAGAAGACAAACCGGTACCGTATTCGCTTTACCGGGTTGATTTCATGGCAACAGTTATTACCGGAGAAGACGAGTACCGCAAAATACTGATCGAAGTACAGAAATCGCTGGGAACAATAGACATATCCCGTTTTCGCAAATATCTTGGAGAGCAGTATTCCAAAGAAAATATTGTTTTTATCGATAAAGGCAACAGGAAGATGACGCTCCCGATTACAACGATTTATATTCTGGGAAGCAAACTCACCGAAATAAAATGTTCCTGCCTGAAAGTCGGACGGACATATACCGATATGATAACTAACGAAACCGTTACGGGAAAGGATGATTTTGTAGAAAAACTTACTCACGATTCCTATATCATTCAGGCAGGTCGAATAGCGGATAACCGTTACAGTACCGCTCTGGAAAAATTAATCAGCATATTTGAACAGTCATATTTCGTAGACACAGATTCGGAAGTACTTAAAGAATACCGGTATCAGCCATCACCCGGCGATGAGGAAATACGGCTGATTACCGACACTCTGTATGAGATGGGAGCCGATCACGAAGAACGTAAACGTATAGA
>JAISPE010000061.1 GCA_031275145.1 Prevotellaceae bacterium
TTGTTAACTATAAAACACATAATAAGTAATTCGCAAAAGTATAAAAAAAACGGAATATGACACATGTATTTATGCGAAAATGATAATATGCATTGCAGTTCAGCCGGATGTTATCGGGCGACGACAAAATTCCCTTTTGACAGAATTTTCATAATTTACAAAGTCTGTTATATTTTCAGCAGTTTAAACTTGTGAGCTGGACAGTGGTGGCATTTGCTATCCCGCAGGTCACGACCTGCGGTTATGAAAATCAAGTCCTTTCAGGACTTTTAAGAACCCAAAACAGTTAAAAGACTATAACTCGGGTTAAAAGCAAAGTTCCTGCTTTGTCACAAGTCAGGAAACATGCTTTTAGCTTCGAGCGTAACGTTTTCGCTACGTCGCAGCTAAGTATTTTGTTGGAATCTGCCAAAATCATTCCTCAAAAATAAATACTTGCACTTATTACCGCTCCGGAAAAATAAAAACCCGGATATGCGATTCCCTGAATATTGGTTTCATTATTCCTGTTAAATGGCCTGCTGTGTTCGTACGCTATTGAAATTGTTAATCTGTCAATTATTTTATACCCAATTCCTATTTGTCCGAGATAGCCAAAATGACCTTTAACATTTGTTATTGTTCCGTCATAGACGCCAGCCGCTTCTATCTTATCATGCAGAATGTTACTTGTCGACAGAAACGCTCCTATATTCGCAAATGGTTTTAATCTGCCAAAATAATGACAGTAACCGACTTTGAGTGGAATCCTTAAACTTGTATGCGACATGTCTGTTATTGGATTCTCTCCTATTTTCAATTCTCCATATTCAACTCCTATACTAACGGGAATATGCTTAAAAAATTCATATCCCGCGTGCGCTCCGGCAAAATAGCTGAATCCATTATCCCTGCTGTCCGTTGTAACAAGATTGCTTATCCCTGCTTTCGCTTCTATTCCTGCGAAAAACTGTGCATTTGCCTTAACTGACAAAACTATCATTAAAACTGCCAATATCTTTTTCATTGTTTTTTAAATTTTAATTCGTTTCGTACTCAAATGTAGCCATTTTCTATGTTTTTAACTGTCAAAAATATGCCAACAATACGGCCACAAATGTACAGACTTTTTCCGGAACAAGTAACATTTTTTGATTTTTAACTTTTTCCTATGTAAAAAAACCTCGTAAACAGTTTGATATGTTTACGGGGTTTTAATCCTGTCGGGGTGATGTGACTCGAACACACGACCCCTTGCACCCCATGCAAGTGCGCTAGCCAACTGCGCCACACCCCGCTTAAGAGGCCGCAAAGATAGACATTTTTTTTATCCTGCAACAAAAAAATTACATCTCTAAAACCGATGCGGCAAATTTCTCCAATGCAAACACCCAATTTTCAGGTAAAACGAAAGATATCCCTTCGTTAATATTGAATGTTGACATAATGGAACGACTTTTTACCTTTGTTTCGCCTTTTGAGCCGACAATTAACTGTGTCATTGTGATACTTTTTTCTCCGATTTTATCGATCTGGGTATGCACCGCAAGCTCGTCTCCCGGATATGAAGGTATCAGGAAGTCGGTTTCAATATGGACTACAACCAGACGGTCTGTCCCTGATAAAAAATCAATTCCGGGAATTTGATTAAGACAATCTACCCTTCCGCAATCCAGGTATTCGTTGTAAACAGAATTATTGACATGTCCGAATCCGTCGATGTCATTGAATCTCATCTGTATTGGTGTAATAACTGTTCTCATGTGAAATATTTACCTATTTTGTTAACCATCTGTGGTAAAGAAAAAACAACAACCCTGTCGTAGGGTTTGATTTCTGTTTCTCCTGTGACTATATATGCCTGTGTTCCTCTCACAATTCCCCCAAGCATAGCGGTTTTCGGGAAATGGAGATTCCTGACCTTCGTACGCGTTACCGGCGAATTGGGTTTAGCAATAAATTCGAGGATTTCGGCGTTTGAGCCGGTCAGATACTTGATGCTTTGCACATCCGAATCAATCGTATAACGGAATATACGTCCTGCCGCAATCAGTTTTTTATTTATAACGGTGTCTATGCCCACGCTTTCGGCAAGTTTAATATAGTCAATGTTTTCAATTTCGGCGATAGTTTTTTTGACGCCGGCTTTTTTTGCCGCCAAACATGCCAGAATATTGGTTTCGGAACTTGGCGTTAGCGCTACAACTGCGTCCATATTAGCCAGATCTTCCTCTTTCATAACGTCCGTATTTCTGATATCGGCGTTTATAACGAGTGTGTTTTTCAGATATTCTGCCAGCTCCAGACTTTTTTCCCTGTTCGAGTCTATCAGTTTGATATTGATTTTCCCTTCAAGTTCTTTTGCAAGCATTATCCCGATAGGGCTTCCGCCAAATATCATCATATTATTTACATTGATATTTGTTTTGCCGGTATATTTCAGCGCCTCGGAGATACCCGCCTGATTGGAAATGACATAAACCATGTCGTGCAGTTTAAATTCCTCGTTACTGTCCGGAATAATTACTTCTCCCTCGCGGCTTATGGCCACCGTCCTGTAGTTTATTGCCGAATGCCGGTCGGTCAAATCCCGGATACTGAAATCTATAACCGGCGCTCCCTCTTCGAGTTTAGTAACCACGATTTGCAGTTTCCCGCCCGCAAAATCGATATATTCGGTAGTGCCTGTCTGCCGCAAAAGATCGCCGATAGCTTTAGCCGCTATTTTTTCGGGATAAAGCAGATGATCGATTCCGATATCCGTAAAAATATCTTTGTTTTCCGGAGTAAGATATTCGTCATTATTGATTCTGGCAATCACCTTTTTTGCTCCGATATGTTTTGCAAGTATAGCGCTGGTTATGTTCATGTCCTGCTCTTCCGAAGGATTTACTGCGATAAAGAGGTCTGCTTTGTCTACACCGGCTTTCAACAGGGTTGAGATAGAGGTAGAATTTCCTCCGACAGCGACAAAATCCGCCGTTTCCGAAAGATCTCTGATTCGTTCCTCCACCGGATCTATAACTACGATGTTATGATCTCCATTAGTTAACATCTTAGTTAAATGAGAACCGACTTCTCCTATGCCTGCAATAACTACTTTCATCCGTAACAATATTCGGCACAAAAATATAAAATAACTTTGAATAATAAATTTATTCACTCTCACCGGCAGTGTATGCCTTGAAAAACTTCTGTTTTACAGGATACTGTGACATCTCAAACAAACCTGCCGTTTATTTTTACAATAAGGAAAAACAGCGGAAAATTATATTTTAGGGACTTCCGAGAACGGAAAAAAACGGAAAAAACAGAAAAAATTACCTGAAATTTTATATTATTATTATCTTTGCACCTTAAAAGAATAAACAATGAAAAGTTTTGAAAAACACAGGAATTACGGATTGAGGGATCATAAGATACGCTCGGGCGGGACTGGCAGGCTGTGCAACGCCATCGAGAAGTTAAATGAAGGAATTGATTCCGAGATATTCAGGTCAATGAGTAAAATTATTTTGGCACTACTTGTAATACTCTTTTGGAGTAACAGTTTCGCCCAAACGGCAAAAAAAATCAGCCTGACCGAGTCTATCGAAATAGCTGCCGACAGCTCGCTGCAGGCGTTCATCGCTCAAAACATGTATTTATCGAGTTACTGGTCATACCGTTCGTTTAGAGCGGCGCGTCTGCCTTCGCTGAATTTTCAGACAACACCTCTGCAATACTACAGCGATTTCACCAAACGTTACGATTCGTATGAAGATATTGATGTTTACCGGCAACAGCAATCTTTATACTCTTCCGGAAATCTCTCTATCCGTCAGAATTTCGATTTGACCGGCGGAACATTTTTTATCGATTCGGAACTGGGTTATATGCGAAATTTCGGTGACAACGACTACTCGCAGTTCACTTCCGTTCCGGTTAGAATCGGTTATTCACAGTCGCTTTTCGGATTCAACAGTTTCAAATGGGAAAAGAAAATAGAGCCGATCAAATTCGAAAAGGCAAAAACTCAGTTTCTGTATTCGCGTGAAGAAATATCCGGAATGGCAATACAGTATTTTTTCTCTCTGGCCATGGCGCAGATGGAATATGATATGGCTATGGACAATACCGCTTCGTCCGACACCCTGTACCGGATTGGACAGGAACGGCAAAAGATAGCTTCCATTTCGAACGCCGATTTACTGACTCTTAAACTGGACGTCGTAAATGCCCGTAATACCCTGAAAAATGCAGAAATAAGTCTTAAACGCGCAATGTTCGATTTCGTCACTTTCCTGAATCTCGACAAGCAGACAAACATAATCCCGGAACTCCCGGGCAGACCGACAAACATCATAATATCAGCCGATGAAGCGCTTAAATATGCACGGGAAAATAACCCTGATTTTTTAGGTTATACGCAGGAAATGTATGAAGCCGAACGGGAAGTGGACAGAACAACGAAAAGCTCGAATTTCGATGCAAGTTTCTCTGTCAGTGTCGGATTTAACCAGGTCGCGCCCGACTTTTCGGGAGCGTATAAAAGTCCCTCGCGACAGGATGTGGTAAGTGTAGGATTAAGTATTCCCCTTATAGACTGGGGCGTCAGAAGAGGCCGGGCAAACATGGCCCGCAATAACCTGAACGTAACCAAAATATCCATACAGCAGAAAGAACAGAAACTCGAACAGGATGTAATCATGACTGTTAACGATTTCAACATTCAACAGGATTTGATAAACAGCGCCGAAGAAGCGCTGAAACTCGCAACTCTGGCATATAATGTTACCAAAGAACGGTTCATCATCGGTAAAGCCGATCTTAACAGCCTGACTTTGTCTCTAAACCGGCAAAATAGCGCTCAACGTAACTATATTTCCGCTTTGAGGGATTACTGGCAGAATTACTATAAGTTACGCAAACTTACTCTGTTCGATTTTGTTCAACAGGAAACACTGACCAATCAGTTCGATAAGATTTGGACGCTGAAGAATTGACAGAACTGCCGATTATACTTTTAGCAGGAGGAAAACCCTGATTATTCGCTTAAAAGATGTCACAATATTTTTAATACAAAAGAACTGACCAACCTGAACTACCCGCTGGCAGGACGTACCGTTCAGGCAAAAGTCAGATTCACTATGCTGAAACGGTAAAGGAACAGTTAATATAAACAGTTTAAACAGATAAAATTATGTCAAAGAAATCTTTCTGGAAAATCTGGCTCAGGCTCAATGTCCTGACCAAAAACGTGGATAACGACTACATAGCCGAAATATCCACTGTGGGCAACACGCTGCACAATGAAGACATCGCGCAGCACATCGTAAAGGAACGGAGCGAATTTCGCTACGACACTATCCTTAGCATCCTCAACGGGCGCGACGTCATAGTGCGTGACGCCATACTGGGCGGCTCGTCGGTGCAGGATAGCAATATTCACATCATGCCCCGCATCACCGGCAACTGGATTGGCGCTGACCCGGTGTATGATTCGGCGGCGCACAAAATCACGGTGGACGCCACCCCGACCGTCGAGCTGCGGAAAGCGCTCGGAGACGTGGGCATAGAGATACTGGGCAAGAAAACCGACGGCGGCGCTGTCATCGGAATGGTAACCGACGTGCTGACAGGCAAAATCGACGGCACGGTTTCCGCCGGAGGCAATATCCTTATCACCGGCAGGAAAATCAAGATTACACCCGGCGACGATTCCGCGTTCGGCGTCTTCTTCGAGGACGAAAACGGCAACGGAATACCGCTCGACTATCCCATGGCGGAGAACAACCCGAAAAAGATTGTCTGCCGCGTGCCTGGCCGGTTGAGCGACGGAACCTACACTCTGAAAATTGTTACACTCTATTCCAACGGCTC
>JAISPE010000075.1 GCA_031275145.1 Prevotellaceae bacterium
TGTTCGCCGTATTTTTGAGCGCTTGGCAAGAGTTCGTCTAAAGAGATGAACACCATAATTCCCGATACTGCCGCTAAAACCGTTCCGTTTATTGCAGGCGACCAGTACGGCATAAGAAAAAGATATGCAATCACCGCGCCGAGAGGCTCGGACAGTCCGGATGCAAACGATAGCCAGAAAGCCTTCTTACGGCTTCCCGTAGAGTGATATACGGGGACAGCGACGGCAATACCTTCCGGAATATTGTGAATAGCAATCGCTACGGTGATGGGAATGGCAATGTCGAATCCGCCCAGAGCGGAAGTAAATGTTGCAATACCTTCGGGAAAATTGTGAATAGCAATGGATAGGGCTACGAC
This sequence comes from Prevotellaceae bacterium, assembly GCA_031275145.1. Taxonomy (GTDB): domain Bacteria; phylum Bacteroidota; class Bacteroidia; order Bacteroidales; family UBA932; genus JAIRLF01. Next base: position 360 of record JAISPE010000075.1, read on the forward strand.
AATTCCCGTCCTTCCCAGATTGACGTTTTTGTTCATTTCTTCTATACCGAGCAATTCGTGAGGGTTATTCGCTTTAGGCACAATAAAGTCTATCGCGGCAATCAGCGCCATGCCTCCGAAAAACGCAAGAAGCAGATATAAAACCCCGTATCTTTCGCCGAACGTAGCGATGAGAGCATTTTTGGCTTCCGGCATCATCTCCATGAAAGAGATATAAATCATCACACCGGCGGAAAAACCGAGTGAGGCGCACAGAAATTTCGTGTTCGTTTTTTTTGCCAGCAAAGAAATGAAACTGCCAATACCGGTTGATAATCCGGCTATCAAAGTCATGATAAAGGCTATCCAGATATTTTCCAAACTTATATTCATCATTTTTTCAGCTTTTAATCCTCCTGACCGCTATTGATTTTTCGTGGAGAAAATCTTTCAGGACGGGAATATCCATAATTCCAAAATGAAAAATCCCTGCTGCGAGGCCGGCGCTTGCCTTTGTTTTGTAAAAAATCTCAAAAAAATCTTCCGCTTTTCCCGCTCCTCCCGATGCTATGACGGGAATATTCAGCGCAGCGCTCACATCTCCGGTGATATCAACAGCAAAACCGTTGCGCACGCCGTCGTTATTCATTGATGTCAGAAGTATTTCGCCTGCGCCGAGTTTTTCGGCCTTTACAGCCCATTCCACAGTGTTTATGCCGGTAGGGATTCGCCCGCCATTGACAAAAACTTCCCAGACACCCTCAACATATTTCGTATCTATCGCAACGACAGTGCACTGTTTTCCGAAATCCGCAGCTATTTCCGAAATAAGACCGGGATTTTTTACGGCTGCCGAATTAATGCTGACCTTGTCTGCGCCTGCGCGTATAACGGTTTCGGCATCTTTCAGCGAATTGATCCCGCCGCCGACAGTAAAGGGGATATTAATTTCTTCTGCAATACGTTTGACCAAGCGAACAAATGTTTTTCGGCCTTCGACCGTAGCAGTAATATCGAGGAAGACTAATTCGTCCGCTCCCTGACCGACATATTTTTTTGCGAGTTCTACAGGGTCGCCGGCGTCTTTCAGGTCTATAAAGTTCGTGCCTTTAACCGTTCTGCCGTCTTTTACATCAAGACAGGGTATAATTCTTTTTTTTAACATAAACTTTCGATTATCGCGCTTTGCTATTTAATCAGGATAATAATATTTTTTCCGTCCGGTTTTACTTCAACTCTGTCACCGGACCGGACTTTCGCTCTCCGTCGAAATTCCTGCGTGCCGTTCAGATACACATCTCCGTCATCTACCAGCATTTTCGCTTCGCTGCCGCTTGCAGCCAGACTCAGAACTTTCAACAGTTGAATCAGTTCTATGTAATCTCCTTTGGAAACAGTGAAATCAAGTGTCATGACGGAAAATTATTTCAGTTGAACGTTATCTATTAAACGGATTTTGCCGGCGTGAACTGCCGTACAGACAAATATTTCCGCAGCTTCGTCCCATCCGGATACGGGCTGCAAAGTGTTGGCATCGACGATTTCCAGATATTCGACTTCAAGTTCGGGAGACGAATTTATCCGCCGTATGGCTTCGTCCCTGACTTCGTTTACCGGCGTCGTGACTGCCTGTTCCTTAATGTAAAACAGCGCTCCCGATATTTTGGCGGCTTCCTTCCTCTGAATTTCCGTTAACAGCATGTTTCTCGAACTCATGGCAAGACCGCTCTGTTCCCTGACAATCGGACAGACGACCGTTTCTGTTGTAAGATTCAGCTGTCTAACCATATTTTTGATTATGCTTACCTGCTGAAAATCTTTCTGTCCGAAAAAAGATTTGTCGGGATTGACAATATCGAACAGACGGCTGACAACCTGCGCTACTCCGTTGAAATGCCCCGGCCGGAATTTTCCTTCCATAACTTTATCCAGCTCTCCGAAATCGAAAATCCTTTCGTCCTTTTCGGGATATATTTCTTCTTCGGCAGGGGCAAAAACAATATCGCAACCTGCATGTTCCAGAATTTCCCCGTCCGCTTCCAGCGTTCTCGGATAGCGGCGGTAATCTTCCTTATCGGTAAACTGTGTGGGATTAACGAAAATGCTTACAACCGTAATGTCGCACATCGATCTGCACTGACGGACTAACGACAGATGTCCCTGATGCAAAGCGCCCATAGTCGGTACAAAACCGACTGTTTTATCTTTCCTCAATTCTGACAGTCTTGATTTTAACTCTGCAACTTTTATGAACTTTTCCATTATAAACTGTTTTGTACAAAATTGCGCAAAGATAACTGATAATTGTCAATTGATAATTTTTTATTACTTTTGCGGAAATCTATTGCGTATGAATGTGCAACAATTAGAATATGTTATTGCCGTCGATAATTTCCGGCATTTCGCCAGAGCGGCGGAAGTGTGTCACGTGACACAACCCACTTTAAGTATGATGATTCAGAAGCTGGAGGAGGAGCTTGATGTGAAAATCTTCGACCGTTCAAAGCATCCGGTAGAGCCAACCGCCATCGGTAAACAAATCATCGAGCAGGCACGTATTTCCCTGCGCCATTTCAAGCTGATAAAGGAAGTGGTCGAAAACGAACAGCAAATTGTTACGGGAAGTTTCAGATTAGGCATTATCCCTACAATAGCCTCGTACCTTGTTCCGGTTATCCTTCACAAACACAATACCGGATACAAAGACATTGATTTGACGCTGAAAGAAAGTACAACGAATGAACTTATCTCCGAACTGATGAACGGAACGTTAGACGGCGGAATACTCGCCGGACCGCTGAATCATCCCGGACTGATTGAATATCCGGTGTATTACGAAAAATTCTATGCATACGTCTCTCCGCTGGACAATATTTACAGCGAAAAGGAAATCGACCTGAACAAAGTCGATATCAGCATGGTCTGGCTGCTGGAAAACGAACATTGCCTGAGAGGACAGATTGAACGGCTGTGCAAACTGAAAAGAAATTCGGAATCCGGCAAGCCGGTGCATACTGTCAGATATGAATCGGGAAGCATTGATACTCTCATTAATGTGGTCGATTATAATCCGGGGATTACGATTATTCCCGAAATGCACGCCATGGGACTGAACGAGGAAAAACAGGAAAATCTGCGCGCGTTTAAAGATTTGACCGCCGTCAGGGAAGTCAGTCTGATTGTCAGCAGGGAATATGTCCGTAAAACTATGCTGAACATTATTCTGGAAATAATCCGGAACTCTGTCCCGAAATCCATGCAAAATCCCGAGCTGAAAGCTCACGTGATAGATCTTTGAGTTATGAGTTATGAAGTATGAGGTATTGGCCTCGACGTTTTTCTGCTGAGACGTCATTTTCGGGCGAAAAATTTTTCGCCCCTACACGGATACCCCCGAACAATCCGAAAACATGACCGGGTATAAACAAAATTCACTCTGTTCGAAACATTAGACAATCACGGATTACGTGCAAGCCCGTAATTTGTAATCCGTAATTGATCCGTCATGACCGTACGAACAATAATTGATTAATTATGTTTTGATAAACGGGTTGGCAGTTTGCAAATAGAAGTAACAGTTAATAATATTAATAATGAATAATTATAAGATATTTAATAGGATGAATAAACTGTTGAAGAACTTGCATAAACTCTCCGAATCGGGATTAAGGGATTATCGGGATAATTCGGAAAATCCTTTAATTCTGCAAATTCCGGTCAAAATTATATTCATAGTGTTCATAATAGCTTTTCCGGTCGAGGGCAAGGCCTGCAATATGGCGATAGTCATCGATGACGATGTTCGTGCAAACAGCGACACTGTCAGCGGGACAAAAAACATTCCGCTTACAATCGATGTGCTTGCAAACGACGATTATCCCGACGCCTGTACGCCCGAACTCACGATAATCGAAGATTCGTACAACAATACCGGAGTCGCGACGGTATCGGACAGTAAAATACTTTACACCCCCGAGACTGGAAAGTCCGGTATCGACAGTATTCTTTATCAGCTGAAATGTTCCGGCGACCGGACATCTGCCGCAAAAGTGTATCTGGTAATTTCAAATCCCCTGTCGCTGCAATACATTGCCTGCCCGGGCGCTTCGATGACAATGGGTTTCAACGCCATTGCCGGAGTAACATATCGCTGGTACAGACAGGACGGCAGTACTGTATCAAATTCAGCCAATACGGTAACGGTGGTCAGAGGTTCTGCCGCCGACATCCGGACATGGCTGGTTGAACCGCGATACGGCAGATTCGTTTTCCCGCGCTGTCCTGTGAATCTGGAAGAGGGCGACAATTGCGGAACAACCAGTCCGAAAGGCTGTGCCGCCGTCGGTCCGGTGATATGGAAAGAAGATTTCGACCGTTATCATGACGGATTGAACCCCGGTTCGCCATCATACGGCAACGAACCGCTCGCCCCCGGAATGACTACATATACTTTCCGTTCCGCACCGTTTAAGCAGGCAAGATCATACGCGCTTACAAAAGACGCCGGAGAACCGTATTGGGGATCGGCATTATATTTACAGCCTTTCAATGACGATCATACTTATCCCAATGACAGAAGCCGGGGACGTTTTTTTATGATAAACGGATCAGGCAATCGCGACCAGTTATACCGACAAACCATTAGCGGAGTGTGTAACAGTACAAAACTGTATTTCTCGTTTTGGGCAAGAGGGTACGATGCTTTGTTAAAATGGATGATCTTTTCAAGCAGTGACAACAGTGTCCTGGCGACATTCGTGCCGGCTAAGTTGCAGGCGAATGCGGATTTTGACGAAACAGATCCGTGGGAACATTACGGATTTATGTGTTCGGTGCCGGAAGGGGTTAATTCCGTATATTTTGAATTTTTTAACGATAATCTGAATACGAGCGGCAACGATTTTTCGGTAGATGATATCGAAGTACGTCTTTGCATGCCGCCAATAGTTACAGACATGACAGGTCACGACACGACTGTCTGTTATGGCAACAGTCTGGATATTGCCGGAACATATACGGAAGACTGTATTTTCGGCAACAGCATCGCTTTCAGATGGGAATTTCGCCATATCGACAGCAGCAGCTGGAAAACGCTGAAACAGGAGAATATTACTGTTGACTGTGAGAATGTGCCGGCAATAACAAAAACCCTGTCAATAGCCTCGGCAACCAAAGCCGACGAAGGCCATTACCGTATGCTGTTGAGTTCAAGAGCAAATATCGGCAGCGTCAACTGCCGCTCCACATCCGATTCGGTGTATGTACATGTCGTTGATAAATACGTTGCTCCGGATATACGGATACAGGTTTGTCCTTCGCCGCCCAACCGTACGGTACAGTTGTCGAGTTATCTGGATTCGACGGATTACAGCAGGATACAGTGGGAACAGGTATCTCCGTATCCGGTTATCGCCGATACCGAAACAGGTTTGATTTCCGATATGTATTTTCGGAAAAACGCTACCTATACATACCGGTACACGCTTGCGTCGCCGGAATATTCAGATTGCGGTATGACCGCGGCAAAAGTGTATGTGCATACTTTGACCGACCGTATTCGGGGAAAAACCGTCGATACAATAATGATATGTTCATCGCTTGCCGACAGCAGATCGATCAATATGAACCAGATATTCGGTCTCGAACTTGGCGGCAGCTGGACTTATCCGCTCAACGCAAACAGCACAGTGACGAATAATATCCGGACATTTTCCGCATCGTCGCAATACTCCGGAGCGATAATGTTCGACGCCCAAACAGCGTACGCGGAAGCCGACAGCAGCTACGATATAATATATAATGGTATAACCGCCAAAAAATTTGATTTCGTCTATACGGCGTCATGCATCAACGGCGAAAAACGGGTTGTGCTTATCGTGACGGAATAAACGGTTTACGGTTTGCGATTTTTGATCCCGCAGTGACGAAAAATCCTTGCGGGTGGGGTGTCAAAAATATCAAATATTATGAAAAAAAACATCGTTCTGTTTTCGAATGAATGAAATCCCGTAGGGATGACATGCCGGTCCAATCCCGCTTTTTGTTCAAACTGTTGAAAATCTTCCGATACCGACATGTCATCCCTACGGGATTTTTGGGAGGCGGGGGACGTGTTTTCTACCGATATTTCATCCCTACGGGATTTTTGATTACGGAAATTGAACGAAAAAATATTTTTAACGACCTCGCATTTTTTACAGCCCACCCTACGGGATTTTTGATTGCGGAATTTGAACGAAAAAATATTTTTATGAACCTCAAATTTTTTACACTCCACCCTGCTTCAGTCTGACAAATCCGTGTTTTTGCAGCTGTCGGATATATTGCGCAACGCGGGATGACAGGTTTTCTTCGTGCCGGTGTTCTTCCGGGAGTTCGACTGTTTCGGCTATTTCGCCGACCGTACGTTTACCGTCAATCAGCTGCCATACGAACGTACCGTGTCTGTCCAGACGGATACGGATAACAGGCGATCTGTTTTTCGGAACAAAATACTTCTGCATAAATTTACTCCTGAAACGGGGGAAAGCCACAACAGCCAGCTCTCCCTCGTATTCAGTCGTAATATGTTCGCTGATAACGGGTATCATGTCGAACAGATTTTTTACTTTTGTCCTCATTCCGTTTTTTGTTTCGCGGCTTTCCGCAGAGGTATGCGCACCAGGAAGAATGCCATTACAGCCAGAATGAGCAGTCCTGTCCAGTAAGACGGACTGATGCTGAAAGTCTCGCTGAAAAATATTTCGAATATTGCGAAAGCGGCAATCAGCAATCCCGTCATAGCTTCGCCGGCAATCAGACCCGAGGCCATCAGAACGCCCGTATTTTCAACCGACGCCAGCTGTCCGGCGCCGTATTTTCGTCTGGCGGCATAGAAATCAAGTATACCCTTGATTAATCCGCCGATAAAAATAGCGCATACTGTCCCGAAAGGTAAAAACATGCCCACGAAAATCAGCATCGGGCTTTTAACACCCATACAGATAAATGCCGCGCATAAAACCATTCCGGCAATAACTAAAATCCAGCTCATCGTTCCTTTTATAATGGCTGTGGCCAGAATCGCCATCAAGGTTGCCTGGGGAGCAACGATCCTGGGGCCGCCCATTCCCGCTTCGGGTAACTCGCCGAATTTCCGGGGCGACAGTTCCACGAGACCGTTAATATGCAGATAGTTTTTGATGTCGCCTTCATTAAGGATTATAAGCACGCCGAACATGACGCATCCGGAGAGTATGACGCCGACAATATCGCCGATCTGCATTTTCCAGGGCGTGCCGCCGAGTATGTGTCCTGCCTTGAGGTCCTGAAACATCTCGCCTCCCACGGCTGCCGCCACGCAGACAATCGCCGCTATGCCAAGTACGATGGCTACTCCTTCCGAATTGCGTGTAACGCCGCAAATGACAAGTATCAGCGCTGTAACGACCAGCGCCGTAATCGTCAGCCCGCTGACGGGGTTATTGCTTGAGCCTATAATGCCGACCAGATATCCCGATACGGCGGAGAACAGAAAGGCAAGTATTATCATCACCGTAGAGGCGACGGTGGCGATCAGGATACTTGACTTGAAGATGAAGTAAACGATAACAAAAGTCAGTACGGCGGACAGACAGATGCCGGCGAGTATCCATGCCGTTTTGAGGTCTTTTTCGGTACGTTCGACCTGTTCGGCTGTTCCTCCGGCCGCCTTTCCGAGGTCTTTGAATGCCCTTTTAAGACCGGCGCCCAGACTGTTTCGCATTCTGTAGAGCGTATAACAGGCTGCAACAAGCATCCCTCCGATGGCAATGAGTTTGATGTAGTCGTTTCTGACCGCGCTCAGAGCATTCTGCCAGGCCAGCGGCGAAATGTCTGTTAAATGATTCTTTACGTTTACCGCCAGACCGTTTACATAGTCTGCGCCCAGAACAGACAGCAGCAGCGGCGCCAGTACGCCCCAGGCTAAAACCAGACCGCTGAAACTGAGCGTGGCAAGCCTTGGCCCGATAATGTAACCTACGCCCATAAAGGCCGGACTGACTGTCGGACCGCCAAGATAGAAACCGCCTTCCAGCGTTTTACCGCCGATGGCTGCTGCCGAGGTTTTGAAAAAGCAGGACCAGCCGGCAGCAAACAGTTTCAGTTCACCGGCAACTGTAACCAGAGCGCCTGCAATCATGGAGGAAAACAGATATTTCGATCCGCCGCCCCCGCTTTGCCCGCTCTTGTGGATTTCGGCCGCCGCCGTGCTTTCGGGGAATGGCAGTTCCCTGTCTTCGACAAGCATTCTCCTGAGCAGGGCGACAAACATGACGCCAAGCAGTCCGCCGGCAATCAGTATCAGCGTGCCTGTAAGGTAACTGCCTGCAGAATTGAACACATCGCGGTCCCAGATGGCGACGATGTAGAATGCGGGCAGGGTAAATATGGCTCCGGCCGCCACCGATTCGCCGATAGACCCGACTGTCCGCGTAAAATTCTCTTCGAGGACCGTTCCTTTAAAAAACCGCAGCAGCGCCATGCCAATCACTGCCGCCGGATAGGTGGCCGCAATTGTCATCCCCGATTTCAAACCGAGGTACGCATTTGCCGCGCCGAGTATTACCGATAATATCAGGCCTGTCAGCAGAGCCCTGAGGGTAAACTCTTTCATGTTAGTACTCGCCGGTACTTCCGGCACAAATTTTTCTTTCATTTTTCTTTTTACTTTTAAGGGTTATACAAATCTGTTATTTATTATTAATTA
>JAISPE010000083.1 GCA_031275145.1 Prevotellaceae bacterium
CCGATAACCGACACAAAAATAAGCATTTTATTAACAAACAAAAAAAATCTATGTCCGAACTTTGATTAGCCCGGTTAAAAGATTAAGACATTGACAGAATAATCAGGAAGATACTGCAAGTATACCTTTAACTTTTTAGACATCGTATTCCGGCATGACGCAGGTCTATAATAACGGTGAGGTAGCCTGTATGGAGATGTTAACGGCAAATCCAAAACAGGCCGCTTACCGTATTTGCCCTCATTCCCGTCTTGCCAGCAGGCAACTACCGCGTGAAGACTGTCACACAGTTTTCGCACAACAGGGATTTGAAAGATCCCGGAGCGACGGTTTACGGCAAAATCCTGCAAGTACAGTAACTCACTTCTACTGTTTGTCTTTCTTCTGCAGACGTCAGAGTAATTCTGACGTCTGCACTGTTTAAATTGATGACACTGGTCACGACCGGTCACGGCCTGCTGTTATGAAAATCAAGTCCTTTCGGGACTTTTGAAATCCGATAGCGCCTCAAAAAAATTAGCCAATAAATGAATGTAGAAATATCTTGATATTAGTAAATATTTTGCTGTATTCTACCCTGACTTGTCACTATTTCCGTATCAGGAATCGGGGACGCCCATTTTCTGTCGCCTTTTTTAAGCGTATATTCGACTGGAGTGTCATTGTTCAGGACAGCCGTATTTGTATATGGATAGAATATTCTCGAAAATTCCACATCATCAAAAGCATCATCGTTAGTATTAAACCGACGGACGTCAAATCTGCGGATATAAAAAGGTATTTCCCGCCGTCTTTCTTCAAGGATTTTCTCTATCGCTTCCTGTCTTGATGAAGCCGTAAGATTTATCACATTTGCCGGAGCGGTGTTGTCGAAGCGTTTTGCGCGCAGGATATTTACTGTAGCTATAGCCCCATCGACGTCGTTCTGACGCGCTTGACATTCGGCTTTGGTAAGTATCATTTCTGCGACGGTAGGTCCGGCAATAATCCTGTCTTTAAAGAAAAAAACGTATCCATACCAAAAATGAGCCGGTTTATTCATCAGCGCCGGAGATACGTATGAATATCCTTCGACCATGTGATATCTGAAACGCAAATCGTAATCGTGGTCATATAGATTAATTAACTCTTTGCTTGGAATATACCACCACGAAGCATGATACAGTAATCTGAAATAGTAAAATTCTGGCCAGCCTATCATATCTGTCATATCGACCTGATTATCGTGAGTATATGGATACAGCGGTGTAAAATCATCATAATAGCTTGCATCGTCAGCCGTGGAGTACAGTTTCACTGGCGACTGCGCTAAATCGCTGTAACGCATATCAATGTTATAATCGGCCAGATGATTATATTCATCCAAAGCAATTTGCGCATACGACTGCGCTTTAGGATAATCATTACGCCCAAGCCAGTATTTTGCCGCCAAAGCATTTGCAGCAGCCTTGCTACCTCTCCAGTGGCGCACTTTTCCATTCTGCACTATCGAATTGTTCAGTTTAAGAGCTTCTTCGATATCCGATTCAATTTGTTGGAAAGTCGCCTCTAAAGTCGCCCGTTCGTCAGGTTCTTCAAAACTTGTAGATTGTTTTAACACCAGTCCCGGCTCATTTTTAGTATCTTCGGTATAAGGCAGGCAGTATGTATGAACAAGTTCCAGATAGCTGTGTGCCCTCAGCAGGCAGGCTTCGCTACGCAGTTGATTTTTATGTTCTTCGCTTCCCGATACCTTGTTGATATTGTTGAGGACCAGATTTGCTCTGAAGATTTTACCGTATTCCGTCGTCCATGCAAAATAACGTGATTCAAACGGCACATACTTGGTATCCCATGTACTCCAGTAAGCTATATACAAAGAGCCGAAAGAGGCCGGTCGAGCATTGTAAAGTTCAACAGTCAATCCGTAATCGTCATGACCAAAAACATTTTCGCTATTGGTAACCTGATAATAAGAGGAGTAATTTTCCAGTATGGCGTCCAGATGTTCGGCAGTTGTTATAACCAGCTGAGTTGTTTTTGAAGGCATCCGGTCCAGGAAATCATTACAGCTTGACAATGTAATCAAACAGATAATCAGTGAATATATTATTTTTTTATTCATATTTTTTATTTTTTAAAATGTTACTTTAAATCCAAATGTAAAATAAGTTGAAGGTTTTATACCTCCTCTGGGAAATTCCGGGTCTTCATTGAATTTATTGAAATAAACCGACAGAAGGTTAGTTGCCTGTCCATAAACCTGAAGAGCGTCCAGTCCTATTCTTTTTGCTATGCGGGAGGGCAGGTTGTATGCCAGATTGACTTCCTGCACACGAATATGTCCTGCATTTTCTATAAGATAATCAAGATAAGGATAAAAACGATCCCAGAAATAATATCTGCCTTCAATCTTTCCATTCATCGGTAAAGGCACTATTTTTGCGGGGTCGCCATTAAGTACTTCGGACAGTTTGCTGTTGGGAAGCACTCTTGAACCCCACACCGGCGGATAGTTGAAACTTTCGCGGGCGAATTTATGCCCGAATTTTCCTGTTACGATAAACGAGAAATCGAAGTCATAGATTTGAAAACTGTTGGTTAAACCCATAATCAAAGGAGCGACTTTCGAGCCTGCAGGCAAACAGAATTGAGTGGCGTCGCCCGTAGTCCACGCGCCAAAATCGAAGAAAGAACCGTCCGGTCCTTTTATCGTCGGTTGCCAGTTTGGCGTATTTTCGGAACCCAGATTTTTTACTCCATCATAAACAAAAGTCCATATTGTATTTGCATCATATCCTTCTACATAGACGGGAGACGACATCGTGAGGGCGTCCCCGGTATAGGAAGCGATAAACAAATCGGTGATTTTGTTTTTGTTATACGATACATTCAAGTTTCCTTTCCATGTGATGTTTTTGTTGAAAATGTTTTGCGATGTTCCTGCTTCCAGTTCGATACCGTTGTTTTTCATTGCCGCATTGTTGAGTTTCTGAGAAGTTGTTCCGTTGATAGAAGGAATTGATATTGTTGCAATAAGGTCCTTGCTGTTTTTGCTGTACACTTCAATTTTTCCGAAAATTTTTCCTTTGAGCAACGAATAATCTATACCCAAATTCCATGTTCCGGTTCTTTCCCATCGCAAATTGGGATTTCCATAACTGGATACCGTTGCAGTATAGCCCTGAGTATATTGATTCAGAGATGTTCCCATATTGATGAGCGGCATAAAGGAAGTTGACTTGTCCACGTTTCCATTGTGCCCGTATGTGAAACGTATTTTCAGAAGATTTAACCAGTCAATATCTTTCAGGAACTCTTCGCGTCCGGCTTGCCAGCTTCCGCCAACCGACCAGAATGGAGCATAACGATATTTCGGGTCGTCCGAAATCAGATTGGATGCGTCTGTCCTTGCGCTTCCTGACAATGTATATTTCCTGTCAAAAGTATATGCAGCATTTCCATATAGAGAGAAAAACCGGTCGGTACGGTATGAGAACTGATTGATATACGCAAATGTTTGCGTAGTAACGCCTGTCCAGTTGGGTAAGGGTTTGACGTTCGAACCGCCGGGACCGTAGGGAAAAGCAGAAGCAGTCAATTTGTCGTCGTCATATCCGTATGCTCTCGGATAAATGAATGTTTGAGCAATTCGTTCACTGACTTCAGTTCCTGCCATAGCTATTATTTGATGGATATCGCTAAAATCACGACTGAAATTAATTTGATTTCTGAAATTCCACAGATCAGTTCTTGATCTGTCCTGGTCAAGAAATCCGCCCAAGGGTAAATTTAAAGTCACTTTACCTGTATTCCGGTCGTATGACGAAGATTGATTTATTGTGGAACGTACTGTATATGAATTTTCCCTGTAAATATTTTTAGTCAGTGCATTAATCAGTTCATACTGCGCTCTGGTATCAAAAGTAAGACCTTTTAACAATTTGAAAGTTAATCCTGCCTGTATACGGGCATTGATATTTGTTGTTTTAAAATCACGGCTTTCGAGTTCGGTGATTGGGTTATATGTAAACTCGTACGGAAAATTTCCGGTTATAAAATACCTGTCCAGATTCGGCTGATACCAGCCATTACTGATATTGGTCCTGTTACCGTTTTCATCAACCAGCATTTCGTATGGAGCTAAACCGAAGATACCGGGACTGTCAACACTGTTATCTGCCGCTTCCCTGTATAGGAATGTTCCCGAAAAATTGAAATCAAGCCATTTGGTAAGATGCGCGTTAATACGGTGACTGACTTGCGCTTTCCAGTCATCCCTTCCTTTCGCGTAGTAGGCATTATCTTCATACAGTAAGGACAAATTGTTACTAATCCGCCCATTACTTCCCGAAATATTTAAATTGTACTGCTGGGTAAACGGATTCCGGAGTAGATATTTTTTCACCTGTTCGCTGTTATCCAATTTTTTGTACGATTCCAGTAAAGTGTTCATTTCCGTTTCGGATATATAGCCCAGTCGATGTTCGTTCAGCGCCACAAGTCCCGGCGAAAAAGAAGACATGCTGTTATAAGCGTCGGCAGGCATAGTGGCGCTCCATGCATCAAACGCTAACTTTTCATATTCGACAGTTTCTGCCGACGAAGCCAGAGAACGCGCATAATCAAGGTCGATTTTAGGAGCAAACCGGAGAAATGAATTAAATTCGATTTTCGTTTCACTTCTTCCGGAAGACAGTTTGCCGCCACGCGTTGTTATGGAAATAACGCCGTTTGCCGACTGTGCGCCCCAAATAGAAGCCGCAGCAGCATCTTTCAATATGGTAATACTTTCGACGTCATTAGGATTCAAGGATACCAAACCGCCTTCGATTGGAAAATTATCGACTACAATCAAAGGATTTGCATTGGCATTCAGACTTGTTTTTCCACGAATTTCGAAAGTCAGATCGCCTACAGCGTTACTGTTCACCTGAATACCCGAAACAGTCCCTATAAGCCGGGAACCAATATTGGTTGTCGGTTTGGACAGTAATTCCGGAGATACAGTTTCGAATGCTCCGGTTGTCCTTGTCCGCGGCAAAATTTGATAACCGGTTACGACAACGTCTTCCAGTTCGTTGATGTCCGTTTCAAGTTTGATAACCAAATTCTTCCCCGCAAACGCTTCTATCGGCACATATCCCAAATGTGAAACTTGCAATATGGCATTTTCGGTTGGAGACAGCAACGAAAAATGCCCGTTCGAATCCGTAATTTTACTGATTGCAGTTCCTTTCACAACAACCAAAACTCCGGTAACAGGGTCTCCATTTTCGTCGAGAACAATACCGCTGGCTTCAAAAGTCTGAGCATTAGCCAAACTGCTGAACATCGTGATATTTAATAAAAAGAATAAATAATAAATATTTTGCTTCATGCCCTTAATTCTTACTTTTTTAATTAAGATATTTGTCAAGAGTCTCTTCGAGCGCTTCGCCACGTAGATTTTTTGCTACGATTTTACCTTCCCTGTCAAGCAGGAAATTTGACGGTATAGCCCTTACTCCATATAATGCTGCGACATCATTATTCCAGCCTTTGAGGTCGGAGACATGAAACCACTCAAGTTTATCCTTGGCTATTGCCTGAAGCCATTTGTCTCGGGCATCGTTGCCGGAATCCAGCGACACTCCCAAAACAGTAAATCCCTTATCTTTAAAGGCATGATATGCTTTCACTACATTCGGGTTTTCCTGACGGCAGGGACCGCACCACGAAGCCCAGAAATCAAGCAACAGATATTTACCGCGAAAATCGGAGAGTTTCACCGGATTACCGACAGAATCGTTCTGGGTGAAATCGGGAGCGATACTGCCGATACTCGTTGCCTTCCATTTAATGATCCTTTCTTTAATTTCGCTGCCAAGTTCCGTTGCCTTAAGTTTTTCGGAAAACAAATCGAAAACTTCCTGCGCTTCATCGCCTTCCGGATAGTAACCTGCTATCAGACTGAAAAGACTGTGCAGGGCATAATATGAATCCGGTTTGGCTTTGACAAAATCTCTGGCAAGCTCCTTTTCAATTTCCGATATAGAATCGTTTTTGATTTCAAACGCTTTTATTCGAGCGGATTTATCTTCAGGAGACAGTGTTTCATTTTGCCGGAGTACTCCCCATTCCCTGTATAACCCGGTTCTGAGTGTTCGCAAAGATTTCACGATGTCGCTCCATTCTCCGGCGTCGTTATTGATGGGAGAATTAACCGCCGCATTTTTAATAGAATCACTGCTTTTTAGAGTGATTTTTCCCTGTTCAATAAACAGGCTGATTCTGTCGTTAAGTGCACGGGAGTAACTGGCTGCCGTGTCGTAATTGACGAACAGGATAGCCTGAAAAGGTTTGGTTACTTCGCCTTTAAACACAAACGTCCCGTTTTTAACCACAGTTGAATCACGCTGTTCCCCTGTTGCACTGAACGACACAAGATATACTTTCACAGGGGCGTCAATACCGATCTGCCCCTTCAATACGTATACATTACCTTCGACTTTTTGCTCGCATCCGACGAACAGCAAAGTAATTGCACACGCTAACATACATAAAAAACATTTTTTCATTTCTGTATTTATTTTTAATTAATTTTTAATTCAATTTCATGGCACAAAAGTAAAGGGTTGGTATATTCAACAAAATACCATAAATATGGTATATTATCAGCACGTTCATATTGAGAATGTTGAGAATTGAGAATATTACCAGCCGGCTCTCTCTCTCTCTCTCTCGCTCTCTCTCTCTCTCTCTCTCTCTCTCTCTCTCTCTCTCTCTCTCTCGACCCATTGTATGCTGTATGCAGACAAGTTAGCACAGAGGTAAGACAAAAGACACGTAAATAATCATTTAACAGCATTTGAAAAGTATTTCAGTCTTTGGGAAAAGACATAAAAAAGGCACAAACGGACAAAGTTTGTAACCCAAACCGTACCCCTGCATGGAGACAAAAAAATGGGGGTATAAATTGTCCGAAATTGTCTTGTTAATGTCTGATATTGTCCATGTTACGTATGGAATAAAGACAGTAATTTTGTAATTTTAAAAAGTAGTATATGCGAAGTACATTTAAAGTGTTGTTTTACATGAAGAAAGACAAACAGAAAGCAGACGGAAAGATTCCTCTTTTTTGCAGAATCACCGTTGACGGAAAAGCAACCCGGTTTGGGTTGAAGAAGGACGTCCACCCCAAATACTGGAATGTAAAAGCCGGAAAAGTAACTGGCCGGACGAGTGAGGCTGTTGAAATCAATACGCTCATTGACAGGACAAAATCGGAGATATGCACGATATATCGAAATATGCAGGAGAATAAAAACAGCGTTACAGCGGAAAAAGTGAAAAACACTTTTCTCGGCGTCGAAATCAAGCGGCAAAATTTGCTTGAACTGTTTGATCAACACAATAAAGACCAAAAACTTCTGGTCGGTAAAACCATTTCTGCATCCACGTATGACAAATACCGGATAACTCGCAGTCATCTCGCTGATTTTATTAAAGAACAGTACAGTCTGCCGGATATTTCACTGAAACAAATCGACCACAGGTTTATCAGCGATTTTGAGATTTTCATGCTTACATCGCGCGGATGTGCAGAAAATACGACCGCCAAATACATGCAGATTTTTAAACAAATCATTATCATTGCCTTAAAATGTAAATGGATATACAAAAATCCTTTTTCCGGTTACAGTATTCATGTAAAAAAGACAGACCGGGGATATTTGACGCAGGACGAAATTGAACTTTTGATGACGCAAACGTTTGAAACCAAATGTCTGGAACGTGTTCGGGATATTTTCGTATTTTGCTGTTTCACAGGACTGTCATATATTGATGTAAAGACGCTTACTGCGGAGAATATCCTGACTTCATCCGACGGAATGCAGTGGATAAGGGGCAAACGCGGGAAAACAGATGAAAATTACAGTGTTCCATTGCTGGAAATTCCAAAACGGATTTTGGAAAAATACAAAAATACTTTATCCGGCAACTGTTTACTTCCGGTGATAAGCAACAATACAACAAATATTTATCTTAAAAAAATCGGCGAACTGTGCGGTATAAAAAAGAAACTCACATTTCATTTGTCGAGACACACATTTGCAACCCTTACATTAAGCAAAGGCGTATCGCTCGAAAGCGTATCTAAAATGCTTGGACACAGCAATATTCAAACGACGCTGATTTATGCCCGCATTACGGGTGAAAAAATCGGTAACGACATGGCGCTCTTTGCCGGAACAATAAAGGGAATGGAAACGAAATTGATTGTAAATAATTAAAAAATAAACAGTTTTATGAGAAATACATTTAAAATACTTTTCTATTTGAAAAGAGACAAACAGAAAGCAAACGGTCATATTCCTCTTTTTTGCAGGATAACCGTTGACGGAAAAGAAGTCCGGTTTGGAATGAAAAAAGACGTCAATCCAAAATACTGGGATGCGAAAGCCGGCAAAGCAACCGGACGGACAGATGAAGCGGTTGAAATCAACACGCTCATTGACAACACAAAATCAGCGATATACAGAGTACATCGGGATTTGCAGGAAAGAGAAAGCATCGTTACTGCCGAAAGAGTGAAAAACTCATTTCTTGGTCTTGACGCCAAACATCAAAATTTGCTTGAACTGTTCGACCGGCATAACGAAGAACGGAAACTGTTAACCGGTAAAAATATTTCCGAAGCCACTTATGACAAGTACCGGATAACTCGCAGTCATCTTGCATGTTTCATCAGGGAATGGTATAATCTGTCGGATATTCCCCTGAAAGACATTAATCACAAATTTATCTGTGATTTTAAGGTTTTTATGACAGCATCACGCGGATGTATGGAAAATACGGCTGCACGGTATATGCAGTTTTTCAAACATATTATTATTGTCGCTATTAAACTCGGCTGGATAGATAAAAACCCCTTTTCCGAGTATAAGATTCAGATAAGGAAGACAGACCGTGGATATTTAACACAGGATGAAGTCGAACTTTTGATGCAACAAACGTTTGAGAGCAAACGCTTGGAACGTGTTCGGGACACTTTTGTATTTTGCTGTTTCACAGGACTGTCATATATTGATGTGAAAAATCTTACGTCCGACCATATCGGGACGTCGTTCGACGGAAAACTGTGGATAACGGGAAAACGCGGAAAAACAGATGTAGGCTACAATGTTCCGCTATTGGACATTCCGAAAATGATTCTGGAAAAATATAAAAATACGTTACCTGACGGATGTTTACTTCCTGTTGTAAATAACCAAAATACAAACGCTTACCTTAAAGAAATCGGAGAACTGTGCGGTATAAAAAAGAAACTCACATTTCATCTGTCGAGACACACATTTGCCACTTTGACTTTGAGCAAGGGAGTATCCATTGAGAGCGTATCCAAAATGCTGGGACACACTAATATTCAGACAACGCAGATTTACGCGCGTATCACAAATGAGAAAATCGGTAACGATATGACTGTCTTTGCCGGAAAAATAAAGAAAATGGAAACAAATTTAGTTGCTAATATTAAAAATATAAATTAATTATGGAATTACAGATTATTAAGAACAAAATTTTTGAGATACGTGGGTATCGAGTGATGCTTGATTTTCATTTAGCCGAACTGTATGGAATAGAGACGGGAGCGTTAAAACGAGCTGTACGGCGTAATATAGAACGTTTTCCCGATGATTTCATGTTTGAATTGACACATGAAGAATTTGAGAATTTGAGATGCCAAATCGGCATCTCAAATTGGGGTGGAACTCGTTATCTTCCGTTTACATTCACACAGGAAGGAATAGCAATGCTTTCGTCCGTATTGCGCAGTCCTGTTGCTGTTCAAGTGAATATCGCTATCATGCGGGCATTTGTGCTGATGCGCCAGATGGTTACCGGCTACGAGGAACTCCGGCAACGGATTGAACAGTTGGAAATAAGCACTGACGCACAATTTTCAGAAATCTATCAGACTTTAACCGAACTGCTGGCGAAAAAGGAAGACGCAAACAAATCCCGTAATCCAATAGGATATTTGTCATATAATCAAGATAATAATAACAAT
>JAISPE010000269.1 GCA_031275145.1 Prevotellaceae bacterium
TGACCGCAAAATACGCAAAGAGCGCATGATTTTTAACTGAAAAAAGATCTACGATTTATTCGGCTCATCCAGTTTCAGTTCGGGATGATTTTGCGACGATTTTTTCAGCGCCAGCGAAATTACGATTGCCATTCCGGCCAAAGCGATGAAGAGTAATTCCGCATACACTACGGAAGACTGTGATTTGTCCGTCTTGAATATTTTACCGACCGCTACCGGCACTAACAGGAGTCCTATATTTTGAATCCAGAAAATAAGCGAATATGCTGTACCCAACTTGCTTTCGGGAACTATTTTCGTCACTGACGGCCACATTGCAGCGGGGACAAGCGAATATCCTACTCCGAGCAGCGAAAGCCCTACGAATCCAAACAGCTGTATTCCGGGTGCAAAAGCGATTATGAGATGAGCAAAAAGCACGACAACCGAGCCGATCATCAGCCATTTCGTCGCCTTTCCCTTACTGTCTATCGTCGAACCGAACAGGGGAGTAAAGACGATAGTAAATACAGGGAGTAAAATCATCATTATCGACGAAGTTTTAAATTCGACGCCAAACAGAGAAATCGCCACTTCGCCAAAACGCGGTTCGAGTATCGTGTCGGCAAACCGTTTAAAAGAATTGATACAGCAATAGAAAGATACGCACAGAAGCGCTATCAGTATAAAATGTCTGTTTGTAAGTATTTTGCCTACATCGGAGAATCTGAATTTTTCATCTTCATTTTCGTCGGTAAAGCCGGAAGCGCTCTGTTTATCCGATCTTTTGTCGAACGAAATAAACACGAACCATGTTACAAAACCGACAATCATCAAAAACAGTCCGATTTCAGCCATGTTATTCGATTCGGACAGAGGGATGTCGGCGTTTTGTTTTGTCGCGATAACCATTGGCGCCAGAAGCAGGGCTATTGCAGTACCCAGACGCGCCAAAGCCAGCTGTAATCCCATAGCCAGAGCCATTTCTTTGCCTTTAAACCATTTGGCTATGGACTTTGTTACCGCTACGCCTGCAATTTCGCTGCCGAGACCGAACAGTGCGCATCCCGCATAAGCCGTTGCCAGCGACGGTTTTTCGAATCCCAGAGTGTTTCCGGCAAAAGCGGCGACAATGCTTCCCGGAAATGCCGGCGACAAAGCGTAAGTTATAATCATTGAACCGGCTAACATCAATGTTACAAACAGCGTTCCCGTAAAACGGACACCCCATTTGTCGAGCAACATTCCGCAGATTATCAGGCCTCCAAATACGCAAAGCGATGAATAGGCGCCGCCATAGAACCCGTAATCTTCAGAATCCCATCCAAGTTTAAGCAGTTCAGGGTTATTGAAAATCTGGCTTACCATCGAAAAAATATCGTCGAAAAAATACGACCCGAACATCGGGATAGCAAGACATAGCAGAACCGCCCAGCGCACTGTTTTCGAGTCGCGTATGTTCCTTTGCAATTTTTCTATCATACAATTTATCTTATTTCAATTAATATACATTTGATTATCGGGGATTTTCCATTTTCGCCAGACATTCTTTTGCCGCATTTTGTTCCGATTCCTTTTTTGTATAGCCCGTACCGCTTCCCGCAATAACTCCGTCAATCAGTATGTCCGAAAAAAACACCGGACTGGATTCCTTTTCAGCATTTTGTTGCGAAACAAACGATATTTCCTGTTTATGTTTCTGTCCCCACTCCAGAATTTTACTTTTGAAATCGTATTCGAGATTCTCAATATCACTGTTTAATAAATCTTTAAGCAGGATATTCAGAACAAAATATTTTGCATATCTGTAACCCAAATCAAGATAAACAGCGCCGACGAGGGCTTCGACCATATTACTCAATATGAATTTGCCTTCGACGCCTATATTCACCTGCGCTACAAGGAATTTATCCAGATTCATCTTTTTACCCACGTTCAGCAGGGTAACCCGGTTCACCAATTTCGACCTCATTTTGGTTAAATCGCCTTCTTCGTACGAAGGATATTTTTCGTACAGATAATCGGCGACAATAGCTCCAAGCATGGCATCGCCCAGATACTCCAAACGTTCATTATGACCGTTTTTTCTGCCTCCGGTAGCAGAACGGTGAGTAAAAGCGCTCTTATAAAAATCCAACTTACCGGGATAAATTCCCAGCAGCTGTTTCAGTTTTTTACGGAATTCCCTATCTTTTGGTAACAAGAAATTCAGCTTGCGGCGAATTCCGGCAAAACTCATACTCTATATTTTTTTCAGTAAAACAGACGCATTATGTCCTCCGAAACCGAAAACATTGTTCAATGCCACATTAATTTCTCTTTTCTGAGCCTGATTCAGTGTCAGATTCAGGCCATAATCGATTTTTTCGTCTTTTTCACGGAAATTAATAGTAGGAGGAACGGTATTATTTTGCATAGCCAGGATGCAGGCGATTGTTTCGACAGCCCCTGCCGCTCCCAGAAGATGCCCCGTCATCGATTTCGTTGAACTGATATTCAATTTATATACATGATCTCCGAAAACTTTTTTCGCGGAGTTCAATTCGGCAACATCGCCCAGAGGGGTTGATGTCCCGTGTACATTTATATAATCTACATCTTCGGGCGTTAATCCCGCGTCTTTTATTGTCTGACTCATCACTGCAACTGTTCCCAGACCCTCGGGATGAGGAGCTGTAATGTGATAGGCATCGCCGGACATTCCTCCGCCAACGAGCTCGGCATAGATTTTTGCTCCGCGGGCTTTAGCATGTTCATATTCTTCAAGAACAAGACTTCCGGCGCCTTCTCCCATTACGAATCCGTCGCGGTTATTGTCAAACGGACATGAGGCTATGAGGTATTCGTCGTTACGTGTCGATAAGGCCTGCGATGCGTTGAATCCTCCGATAGCGGCCTCGTTGATAGGCGCTTCCGAGCCTCCCGTAACCATTATCTTCACTTTATCCATACGGATAAGATTAAATGCGTCGATAATAGCGTTATTCGAGGATGCACAGGCGGATACGGTCGCATAGTTGGGACCTCTCAGACAGTGTCGGATAGAAATATGCCCTGCGGCAATATCCGAAATCATTTTGGGAACGAAAAAAGGGCTGAATCTTGGAGTGCCGTCACCCAGGACAAAGCCCTTAACTTCCTCAAAGAATGTTCCGATTCCCCCGATACCGGAAGCCCATATAACTCCGGTCAGACTCGGGTCAAGCGACTTGAAATCCAAACCGGAGTCAATGATCGCTTCTTCCGAAGCGACCATTGCGAAAAGCGAATATCTGTCATGTTTTCGCGCTTCCTTACGGTCAAAGATATTGGGGTAATTCGCAACATCAAAACCTTTTACCTCACAAGCGAATTTGGTTTTGAATTTTGTGGTATCAAAAAGAGTGATAGGAGCCGCTCCGCTCTTTCCGGCAAACAAATTGTCCGAAAATTCCCTGACGTTGTTTCCTATCGGGGTTATAGCCCCTATACCTGTAATAACTACTCGTTTATACATAAAATACCAGACTTTTAAATTACACTTGTGATTTCTGCATTTTTGTTAAGCAATTTGACCTTCAATGTAAGCGATTGCGTCGCCCACTGTAACAATTTTTTCTGCATCTTCATCAGGAATAGATACTCCAAATTCTTTCTCAAATTCCATAATCAATTCAACGATATCCAAAGAATCAGCGCCCAAATCGTTCGTGAAACTTGCCGTAGTGGTTACCTCGTTTTCATCAACTGCCAGTTTTTCAACAATTATTGACTTAACTTTTGCTGCAATATCTGCCATAATTTTAACTTTTTAATTAATAATATTTTTATTTTATATTTATATTCTATTATTCTATTCAAATAACCGTTCCTATTTCGGGCGCAAAAGTAATAAAATTTGTTTTACTTCTGCAATAGAATTTTAATTTACCTTATAATGAACGATATAATCATTTTTACATCAGTCCCGGCAACAAACACCCAATGTCCTATTGAGCATTTTTCGCCGATAACCGACACAAAAATAAGCATTTTATTAACAAACAAAAAAAATCTATGTCCGAACTTTGATTAGCCCGGTTAAAAGATTAAGACATTGACAGAATAATCAGGAAGATACTGCAA
>JAISPE010000270.1 GCA_031275145.1 Prevotellaceae bacterium
GCATCGCCGTTGCTGTCGTCATCGGTCGAAACCTGCAGTTATGAAAATCAACTCCTATCGGGACGTTCTGATAAACGTCATTACGCTTTCAGTTTCGGTACGAAACGGTTATTCGCAATGTCGGCAGGTTTTCGATTTGCTTATCCAAAATTCGGAAAAATACCGTCCGGAATAGAAAAAGGGTATTCGACAAATCGAATACCCTCTCTTTAATAACTTAAAAAAAATTTGTTATGAAATAATTATTCAAAGAATCGCGGTGTTTTGACTCCTCCATATCCTTCTCCTCTTCCGATTCTGAAGCGAAGCGCTATTTCATGAGAGCCGCTTGTATATTTCCCGATCGGGCCAAGATTGAGGTCGTATGAATATCCAAGTCCCATAAAGTCGGTGATATATAATCCTATAATACCCACCAGACTTTCCAGTTTAAAATCGTCGTTTGAACGGAGAGTAGCGCCAAACCAGAATCTGTCCCTGTAAGTAGCCAGAGCATTAAGATCCAGCTGCATAATAGGCCATGAACTCATGTGAGTAACAAACGAAGGAGCTAATTTCCAGTCAAGATCCAGATTAAACGTATATTTTGTATAAAAATAAATATGGCGTCCCGACTGGTAATTGGCTATGTTTATGGGTGACACATTCAAGTGCGTAACCGAAGCTCCAATCTGGAACTGTTCCGTGTTATATTCCACTCCAAAATCAAAATCGGCATTAACCTTGTTTGTCCGGCCGATATATGAGTCAATAAGAGGATCGGCAGGATTTTCAAAATTGAGTTTGTTTACATCCAGACTTTTATAAAGAACTCCTCCACCCAGACCGAACGACAGGTAACTGTCTTCGAAATGAAGATAATAAGAATAAGCAAGTTTTGCGTTGATCGACGATTCGGGGCCAATTTTGTCATTTGTAATCGAAAGTCCTGCGCCCGAATTGATCTGAGCGAAATAATTATGAGCATTCAACACCTGAGTGCTTGGAGCGCCGTTGAAATTGATAAACTGCTGACGTCCTATCAGGAAGATATGCATATAATTAGAGCCGCCTGTCGCTGCCGGATTATAGTTTACTCTGCTCAAAAACTGCTGAGATAACTGTATATCATTTTGACCCGCAAGCAGCAAGGGCAAAAACATTATTATTGTAATTAGTATTTTTTTCATTTTACCTAATAATTTATCTTATCTATTTTTTCTTTGCAAAAAACTTATCCTTTTCAGATTTGCCTAATGCTTTGTTCACTTTATCACACATTGTACGGGCTTCCTCGATTGTATTGAATCCGCCTGCATAATATCTGTATACTCCATTACTGAATACTTCATAAACATCCAGATTAAACAGTTGCTTAATCTTAACGAAATCAGAACTGTTCATGTTTACCGGTTTCGTCATCGCGGCAACCTGAATAGCGTATGGCATATTCTTCATGTTATTCGCTGTTCCCGTTCCTGCCGGCGGCGGCGTCACTGTTTGCTGTTGCGGATATTGCGGCTGAGTCTGTTGCGGATACCTGTCCTGTATTTGCTGCACTCCGTACATGTCCACCGAAGGAGTTACGGTCAACCTTGTGTCGTACAGAGATTCACCTGTCGTACCGACAACCGTAAATTCTGTTCTGCGGTTTGACTGATAATCGGCTTCGCTCTTTTCGGGTTTGACGAGGAGTTGCGACTCTCCATAACCTTTGGATCTGAGTCTCGCAGCCGGTATCCCTCTTGAAATAAGATACTGGACAACCGATGCCGCTCTTTTTTCAGATAATGTCTGGTTAGACTTGACACTTCCTCTACTGTCTGTATGCGAACGGATTTCTATTATCAGTGTCGGATTTTTCTCCAACAGAGTTACAAGTTTGTCTAACTCTATATAAGACTCCGGAAGCAAATCCCATTTGGCAGTAGCATAAAATATATTATTCAGATGTATGATTGCCGTAATTTTTTCCAGTTCCAGGTCCATATCGAATCCGGTTGCCTTGCAAAATTCAGTGCTTTGGGTAATTTCCCCGACTTGTAAGGTTTCATCGTCGGAGAAAAATTCGTCGCCATTGCCGACGGTTGCTTTTACCTTGTAAGTCGAGTTTTCCTTGACGTCGCCAAAACGATACTGTCCGTTAGCGTCTGTTTCCAGAAGTTTGATTGCATTTCCATTTTCAAAAACTTCAACTTTGGCTTTGGCTAACGGGCCGAGTTCGGTTCTGGTAGATTTATCCTGACTTCTTTCATAGCCGGTGACTATACCGGAAATATAGGCATCGCTGCTCTTCATCGGCAAATTCCAGTTGTCTAACGCCGCAAACCGTTCTTTAACTGTATGGTATGTGCGCGATATGGGATTATAGCGTAATACCGAAGCCGACAATTCGTATGCCGATGAATCGGGATCTACATAAAACACATAGTTGCCGTTGTCGTCGGATACTAATTTTTCGACTGTTTTACTGTCTTTCTTTACTTCTATGGAAATCCCCTGCATCGGCAGGTTCGTTACGGAATCGTAAATACGTCCCGAAGCGGTCAGGGAAGAAGGATAACCTTCGAACCTGAATATGTCATCGTTGTTTGCAGACCGGCGTGAACTCACCAGCATTCCTTCCGAGAAATCAAATTTTTCGATAAGATTCACATCGTCATACGGAGAGTTGAAAGGCATACCCAGATTGATGGCCGTTCCATGCACGTTTCCGTCTATTTTGGATGCAAAGATGTCCATTCCTCCGTATCCGGGATGGCCGTCGGAAGAAAAGAACAGATATTCGCCTGCGACGAAAGGAAACATTTCGTTGCCGGAAGTATTAACCTCCCGACCGAGATTTATCGGTTTACTCCACGTTCCGTCGGGAAGTTTGTCGGTGTACCAGATGTCCGATTTCCCGTATCCTCCTTCCATTATCGAAACAAAATATATTCTTTTACCGTCGGGCATAACGAACGGATGTCCTATCGGCTCGCTGCGGTTTTCGATTTTCAGATTGTCTATCTCTTTCCACTGATTGTTTTTAAACTCTGCAAAATAGATGTAGCACTGTTCATTCTTGGATGCGCCCGAACATCTTGTATAATATCCCAGATTGTTTACAGGGTCGTAAGCAAATGTTCCCTCGTTTCTTTTGTTGCTTCCTTTATTAAGTTCCGTAACCGGTTCTCCTTTGTTATAGGAATTATTGAACAGTATGGACATATAAAACTTGGAATACGGCAAACCCGTACGCGGGGATATATCGACCTGTTTTCCCTTATCTCCTGCTTCGAGAGGATTTCCTGTTGATGCATATATTAAATTATCGTTAAAATATGCGATACCGTATTCGCTGCCTCTTGTATTCAATGTTTCCATTGGCTGGAGTTTGAACTTGGGATTTTCCATGCGGTGCGATTTGGCAAACTCGCAGGATGCGATTTTTACATCCACAAGTTTGTTTTCGGGGTTAGACCTTTTGAAGATCTCAAACTGTTTTTTAGCGTTGTCATATTTAGCCAGATTGAGGAGAACTTCTCCGTATCCGAAATAAACATCAGGAAGCATGTACCCTCCTTTGATGGCCTCTTCGTAATAGGATTCTGCCTTTTCAGGCTGGTTCATTCTTCTGTAACTTTCGGCTATGCTGAAAGTTATATGACTCAGAATTTGGGGATCGGTAACCTTGTTTTTTAACAGGCTATATTCCTGGATAGCCTCGTAATACCTTCCTCCATTAAATGCTTTATCTGCTTTTTTAGTATTCTGTCCCGTCGAAACACCTGCAAACAAGATAAAAACTACCAACATAATCAAACTTTTCTTCATGCGGACTACTATTTCCTTAAAATTACGTGCAAATATACTACATTCCATTAGATACATATTTCAATTTTAACATTTTTTAACTTCAAACATTCTTTCATTTAACACTCTGTACAGACTTTTAAAAATCGGGCAAATCTACAAATAATATTTTTAATAAACAGTTTTTTTATGAAATTTAATATATCTATCTGATATTATTGCTCTTTTTAAAACATGAAACCCACTTGCAGACCTGTAAAAAACGGTAAAACACTCATATTTGAAGCACTGAATGTGTCGGTAAAAAAATGACCGAATATTATACCTGCATTTAAAAACGTGTCTTTACCCGCGGGATATAATAACCCTGACGACAGTTGAACAGCGCATGTCATCAGATTTAAGTCTTTGGACAGCGCATGTTTATTCCCGTTCTCAACCATCGAGCCGCTGATTCTTACCCCCGGCATCAGCCCTCCCCTGCAATAATAAAAAAAGTGGCCGTACTGTCGGGTTTGTAATTTTATGCCTATCGGAACTGTTAAATACTGTATAGAATATTTGGCCGACTGAGCTGTGTGCAGGTTCAAATTTCCAGATTTAAAAGAAATATCACCGGTTGAAACATTCTTCAATTTTCCGGACAGCTGACTGAAAGAAGCGCCGATATAATAAGCGATATGTTTTTTGAAATATTTTTCGGCATACACCGAAAAATCGAAAGAAAACCCCGCTCCGTCCGGTTTTATATCACCGGATACCGTCGCCCATGATATTGCCGGCGAGGAATTTATGCTGAAATTCCAGTCATGTTTTTGCGAAAAACATATTGACGCCATCAACGAATATCCGGACAGACAAAATATTTTTACGTATAAAGTCCAATTCATGATTTTTAATATTTTACGTTCTTCTTATTCTGATTTTTAAAGAATTTTCAACCGGATTGTCGCTTATTAATATAAGGTAACCTCCGCCTCCTGCTCCCGACAGTTTCCATCCCCATGCTTTTGACTGATAGTATTCGATATTTTCCATAACTTTTTTATCAACCATTTTGGGAAACATTTTTATTTGGGCTTCAAACGATTTCCTGACGTTTTCGGAAAATTTTTCCAGATTTTTTTCCAGAATGGAGTTCCAGCATTCGTTAGCCGCATCGCTTAACGCTTTGGTATTTGCCGCGTCGATAAAAGTTTCGGACAGAACGTTGTATCCCCACGAACGGGGTGCAAGCGAAATCAGACAGATATGTTCTTCCAGCCAGTCTATGATATCGTTATCGAATATCGAATGTATTTTTTCCGGCCAGTATCCGCCATTGTAATCCAGCCTGTTAAGTCCCGGCATGACAATACCGAGCGAATCCTGCGAGCCGCTTATTTCCGCTTTTCCGGGAGGATTTTCGTAGCAGAACAGGGTTCTGGCAAGTTTTTCCTTATCGCCGACGGGAATATCCGTTTGCCAGAGCTCAATAGCTTTTTTTCTTGTGCTTGTAGACATCCCGCTGCGGTCGTTGAAATCGTAATCAGGCTCTATTGAGACGGTTAACACCGGTCCCGGATAATGTTTCGAAACATACGGCTGATCGAGCCAGCCGCCCGCCAAATCTATCCTGTACGGGATATTACATTCTTTTCTCAGCGCAGTCGTAGAACGGACAGGGAGATTTCCATGAGGTATTCTTTTCCGGACAACATAGTTGATACCTAATTTTTTACACAGGGCTTCCTTTGCGGGAGTATGTCCGTCTTCGTTTACAAAAAATATATCGGGTTTGAGTTCAAGAATATCTTCCTCAAAGTCAAGCAACCCGCTGCCCCTGTTTACAAAAGCGCACTTAACTGCTTTTAAGGCGCTGACCATGTACAGCCTCTCCTGTTCGGTGTTGATTGTTTTCCGGCCTTTAAGCTCTGCGATAGTTGAATCCGAGCCGAGTCCAACATATAAATCGCCCAAAGCCGCCGCTTCTTCAAAAAATGCCACATGCCCGCTGTGCAACATGTCGTAACATCCGCTAACAAATACTTTTTTACTCATTGTGTCAAGTTATTTTTATATTGTTTATATTATTCATTGTGTATCTTTTTATCTGAATCACATTATCTGAATCACAAAAATCCCGAACCGCAAAAACAATCCAGAATAACGAGGCGAAGCGAAGCTTTTTCTATATTTTCCAGACATTTTAAGTCGTTTTGTAATGTATAACGGGATTAAGTAGCATGTGTTTTAAACTTGAATACAACACCAAAGCGCTTAAAACCGTACAGTTTTTGCAGGTTTCGGTAATCGCCCTGTACATTTTATTTAAAGTTTCCGACATGTTTCGCATACTTATTTACTTTGTTTTATGCTGCAAAATTAATATTATTTATTCAAATCTATAAAATTTTATTATACCTTTTTCCCGATTTTCCATTTTTAAAAATCCCTGCAATTCATAATTTTTATTTATCCTGCCCATCCTTCGCGATCCAGATTTCTGTAATTTATTGCTTCCGCCAGATGTCTGGGGAG
>JAISPE010000284.1 GCA_031275145.1 Prevotellaceae bacterium
ACGTGTCGGTCACTGCTATTCCGACCCTCTTCCTTCCATAATCTATAGACATTATCCGTCCCATATATTTTTTTGCAAAAATAATGAATTTTGACGAACACTGATCAGAATTTACAGAATGCTTGCGCACTCAAAGAATTCTGTAAATTCTGTTATTCCTCGCGCGGTACAGTTTTGCGATATGGGACTGCGGGTCAAGCCCCGGCTTGACCCGCAATCTCCCATTATCACAAAACTGTACCGCGCATAGTATAATTCTTTAATTTTCTAAATTTTTATATTGCAATATGGCATCAATCCTATTTCGTTTTGTATTCTATCCGAGATAAGATTTCTAAAACCCTCATTGTATTCATAGCCATAACAGTTTCTTTCTGCCAGTACAGAAGCAATTAAAGTCGTTCCACTGCCGAGGAAAGGGTCTAAAACGTTTTGCCGTTTATCCGTAGTTATTTCGACAATCCTTGTTACAAGGTCATTAGGATAAATGGCGGGGTGAATGAAGTGTTTACCTACGCTGCCTGCCTTTCGGTTAATATTCCAAAACAGGCCGCCGTTGACGGTTTTATTTTTGTAATCTGAAAACGAGTAAATTTTATCATTAAGCGCCAGTTTCGGCGATTTAGAAAATACAAGTATATACTCGTGCCTGTCAACAATATTTTTATCGTGAGTAGGTATACCCGACGATTTATGCCATATCAAAACACTTTTATAATAAAAACCGATTTTTTTACATTGCCTGATAAAATCTTTTGGTAAGAGGATCGGTTTGCTGTTTTTGACGCGAATATTTATATTTACCCACATTGAGCCGTTTTGCGATAATTTGGCATAACATTCACTCCACACTTTATACATCCTGTCAAGATATTCAGGATAGGATTCCTGTCCGATTTGTCCTTTTTTGAAGTAATCTTTCAAGTCCCAGTAAGGCGGTGAAGTAACCACTAAATCAACCGTTTCATCAGCAATTTCAGACATGTTTTCAGAAGTTCCCCATATTATTTTTGCAAATAACTTTTCCTTACAGTCTAATTCACTCTTATCTACAGCATATACCGGTTGCCTGTGTTTAGAATATTGCCGTTTTTCTTTTTGTATACAGGCAAACTGCATATCTTCATTACATATTGTTTTATCTTCCGAAATATCGGAAATAAAAAGAGTTTTGCAACCTGACCGGTGAGTGGCGACAAACAGTCTCTGCACGATATCAGGCAATTCCATCAAAATATGTTCTGTGATTTTCCCTTTTCCGTCATCTTTTGTCGGAATCCATACATTACCGGGGTCCTTACCTTTTGGATTGTAGTTTTTCTCCCGTTTTCCCCATTCAACATCTTTCCATATATGCGATTCGCGAATGGCATCTTTATTAAAAAACTGCCTTTTTCTGTCTTTTACAAACCAGACAATATACAAAACATTGTCGGGTAACTCTGCCTCAATTTTATCTTTTGTCGGCACAACGATTGTGTTTACATACGCGAAACCGTTTTCTTCACCGTATTCAATTACATCAAAAAAATCATTTCCAATATCATAATTGCAGTCATATTCATTTCGTATCAAAACAAAAACATTCCCTGATTCAACAACCGAGCTGAAATATTCTGTCAATGCCCTTTTGACATTACAAATTGAATTTTTGATTATAATAGTGCCGTATTGCATAATACAGGTTTAATTCTTTTTTCTGCCAGTTCGCAATATTCTTTTGATATTTCGATACTTATCCATTTCCGTTTTAGCTGTATCGCAACTTTTGCGACAGTTCCGCTGCCACCGAACGGATCTAAAACCACATCCCCTTCATTTGACCATGACAAAATATGGTCCCGTACCAGTTTCTCCGGGAAAATTGCAGGATGCTGGTATGCGATTTCGTCTTTCGTGGAAAATCCCTTTCCGTTGGTGTATTTCCAAATGTTTGTACGAACTCCGTAATCATTAACGGTTTTTCTGCCCTTGTCTGTCAGTGAGCCGTCTTTTTCCCTACGGGTAACATTTCCGTAAGTCTGGCAGTTTGCCCACTTGTTTACTTTGTCTTTCAATAGATTGATCGTCTTAGGCAATCCTTTTGACAAGACAAACATATATTCGTAGATATTGAAATATCTGTTTTTATGAGGTGGTCCGCTACCGGTTTTTTCATAAATAATCACATCAAAGATATTAAAACCGATTTCCTGGAAATAAAGCGCCTGTCTGTAACTTGTAAGTGATTTATTTCCATTTGTAACTTTATCGCCAACAACCCAGACAACCACCCCGCCAACTTTCATTACTCTGAAAAGTTGTTTTGCAATTTCCTGAAACAGTTTGAAATTCCAGCTTTCGTTATTGGTGTAATCGCGCAAGTCATCGTATGGAGGGCTTGTAACAACAAGGTCAACAGAATTGCCGTCAAAGTTAGCCAAAACATCTTTGCAATTACCGTTTATAATCTTATTCAGGTTTTTATCAGTATTTTCCGTTAAATTGAACATTATACCGCCTGTAAAATCTGGTTATATTCGTCTTCTGTAATCGCATTATCCGCCATTAAAAATTCCAGTTGATAGGAACGCAATTTTTTCGCATTGAACAAATCTTTCAAACGCTGAACGATTGATATGTGAGTGTAGTTATTGCTCGAAATTTGTCTGTACAGATTACGCTTCTCGGAAAGTTTAATAAAATGCAGTTTCCTGTGACACATCGGGCAAAGTGCGCAGATATTCAAAAAATGGTCCGGACCGTCATAGTTATTGAACGGTATCAGGTGGTGGTATTCCAAATATGTATCGTCATTGACTGTGATAAAAGAAGTATTGCCACAGCATTCGCAATTTAAAACCCCACTGCGTTTGTGAGAATATTCGTTATACGCCCGTATTAAATGAATTAATGTGCCGTTTCGTTTACGTACTCCATCAATTACTGCCGTTGGCTTATCGGATTCGATTTTGATTTTTGCCCGCAAGTCTTCCACACTGTCGCTTTGATATTTGATTTGTGCAGTTTCATAATCTGCCTGTGATACAACAAGATATTTCTCAAAATTCTTTGTTTCAAAAGCGTTCTCAAGCGATTTCAGTTCTTTGATTAAAGATTGCCTGCTGCTCAATCCGGCAGAACTTAATATGTTTGGCATTTTTAAACGCAGGATACCGGCAAAATTAGAGATTGTATTGATAGCAAACTTCTTGTCTGTCAGAATTTCAGCAACAAGCAACGAAACAGAAAGGATAATCGGCAAATCAATGTGAATATTGTACATATCCCATTCTATCTTAATTTTACCGTCAATTTGATATTTCCGGTTTTCCAAACCAAGTTTGTATTGCCGTTGAATTTCCTGCTGGCAATTATCAAATAGAATACTGTGTTTCCGATTTTTATATTCAGACAGAAGAGCGTATTTTTTGACTGTCTGTGTCAGCAACGATTTGTCCGTAACTTCAACTGTTGAATTAGATAATTTGCATATATTAAGAGGATTGGTTGCTTTATCCAAATCAAGGTCTGTGCGTATGCCCAAAATGTATTTTTTCAATTCTTTTTGGAAATCCTCTGTTGCTGTATCTCTTGTCCGGTTGAACGACTGTATCTTTTCTTTAATTTGAGGCAATTTATCAAGCAAATCATTTATTGTTTCACTTTCAGAAACTTCATGCGGGAGACGGGAAACAATGTACTGATAATCTTCGTCAGATAATTTACCCAGACAATCAATCCATTGTAAAATAGTCAAATACGGATTAGTATTGATTGTGAAATTCTGACAGTCCGCTTGCAGTCCGGTGATATTCTGTATATCTGCCGTTACCGGTTGTGAAACCATTTTTAATTTTTGATGTTCCCAAAGTACAAGAAACTCATAAAAATTGCTTTTCAATGCCAATTCGCCAACTGGTGTTAAACTGCTAAATTCTCTGTCATTGCTTCCGCTTGATTTGGAATGGAAAAATCCGTAATAGAAAAGAATCTGCCTTTCGTTTCGTAAAAATGCCATATAATCATTTTTCATTCCTGTGAGATTACATGGTTGCCCGTCATAAAACTCAGCAATTATACTGTCAATATTGGCAAAGTAAAAATCTGGCTGGTACAGTCTTTTTTTGATATACGATTTTACGCCCGATTGTCCGCCTGATTCCATTAGAAAAGCAAAGTAGTATTTTTTTGCCATTTCGTAGAAATCAATCTTTTCTCTGTCGTTCTGAAAAGTCGGGCTACCTGCAAAATCATAAAAAAGCCGGAATTTTTCGCTGCGCAAATCAGCCGTTTCTTTATTCGAATAGAAAAATTGGGTCGCATCTGTCTGTACCTGTTCCGGCATAGAACTGATATATTTGTCAAAAATATCACAAATTACAGCAATATCGTCTCTTACGGTAATATTGTCAGAAAGGAAAATGTAATAGTAATATACCAAAAACTTTTTCGTGTACCAAAGCGTTCCCGAAGAATTAATCTTGGTCAATTCCATTGACTTGGTTAAAAAGTAGTTCGCGGGAACTAACTGATTTATGAATTGTGTTACGTTCATATATTTTTACTTTTTAAATCCGCATTTCTTTTCTCTATTCAGTAATGCAGTTTGTCCGCCATCCAAGATCTTACATATCTGTTCATTAATATATCTGTTTTCTAACGGGACGGATATATATTTCAAAATGCCATCTTCCTTTGTTATAATTACCTGTCCGGAATCAGCATTTACTGCAAGGTTGGCACTGTGTGATATAATTATTACTTGCCTGTATTTTTTGATTTTGTGGTATATTGCAACCAAATCGTACATAATAAATAAGCGCTTTTTCCCTGCTTTGCGCTCTCCGCCGTATCCTGTCTTGCAACAAGTCGCAGAATCAATGTCTAACGCTTTTGCTGCTTTTCTTTGCTCTTCTCTTGACTGTCTTGTTCTTTTTGTAAAAATCATTCGTCTTGAATTTTAATAGTCCTGACAATTTCCGACACAAAGATACGGCTTTATTTTCAATTATCAGGTAGAATTCAGGAAAAAGTTATCCATAATTTCTGTAGTATGTTGAATAATAACAATATGTTAACTTTTGCTTATTTGTTGAAGTACAAAAGTACTGTCGTACTGCATTACATTCTCAATCCGCCATTTATCTTCTTCATCTGTTGTTGATGTTGCACCTGCAGATTCTGGCAGATTGAGCAGATAGCCTGTCGGTACCTGATGTTTCAAACTGGAGTAAAAAGGCAAGAAATATTAATAAGAAAATACCGGGATAAGAGATATTTCTTTGATTTCTCGCCGCGGCGCGAAGCATGTTTTCCCCTCATATCTTAATCATCGTATCCCCCACGACCACGATTACAAACTCTTTTTTCACCGGGAAATTTGATCCTGCGGGTGCGGTGTACACGAACTTGAATATCTTAGCATCGTCATGTCCTTTGTAGGATTTTGAATAGGATGCCGGAGCGGTTTTCCATGCATTGGCGGCGTCGAACATCAGCGCGCCGAAGTATTTCGACGACTGTGGTATTGCGACGATATTGTCGGCGACCGTGGCGTCGTGATTGACTGAGGCATCGTATTTCCATTCGCCGCCAAGTTCGAGGGCAAAAATCTGGTTAATATTAAGCAGTTTATCTTCCTCCCGGTCGCGGCAGATCATCACCGTATCGGGCAGGTTGAATATCCGGTCTTTCAGAGTGCGGATATACACTTTCGACTCGGACGAGCCGCACTGCGATGTGGCCGTATATTTATAGGTATACGTGCCGGGAGTGACGAAGTCGGCGGTGTTGATTGATCCCGTTGTCGGTTCCGTACCGGCGGATATTGCCGGAGTATGCAGATTGAGCCGTTCCCAGCGGATCTCCGTGTGGCTGATACTGTCAAGATAAGCTGTCAGGCGGACAGTGCGTTTGGGCCGGGGCGAGAGCTGTATCCGGATGTCGGGAAAGCGGAACGCTTTGGAGACGCGGAGACATACGGAATCGGTCGCGGCGCTACAGTTTTGCGAGTCGATGTCTCCGCTTTTGCCGGCACGCATACGGTAATATCCTTCGTCGGTCTTGCTGACGATGGCTATCGTATGCGTCACTTCGGCGGGTACGACAGTGTCGGCTTCGGAGAGCGTTCTCCAGCGGGCGCTGTCGATATGCCGGAACTCCCAGCGGTAAGCGATCCTGCTGCCGGCCGGAGTTCCGCCCCCGTCTTTGAACGCCACTTTAAACTCGTGTTTTGCTCCGACACATGCGCCCTGATCCCTGTCGCCGGTGATACTGATTTTCGAAGTACAGAGATATATCTCGATATCGTCGATAACGAAAGCGTCGAACTGTCTGATGTTACTGCTGTTGTTGACGATTCGCAGTACGAGCGAGCTGAGTTTCTCCGGTACGGTAAACGAAAACCCGTAGTTAGTCCACGAAGGTTTGCTGTCGGCGATTTTGCCGGTATAGTATTTTGCAAGCGCGTTACCCTCCGAATCTTCCAGAACAAAGGCGAGACCTGTGTTGTTCGCTGTGTTATTTTTGGACAGTCCCGCGATCCATGCCGAGATATTCAGCGTCGAGCCTTCGCAGAGTTCGTTGAGCCGGCATTCGTAGAACTGTCCCCTGTCCTGCGTTACGACAAACTGCATCATGTATCCCCGCGACTTGTCGCCCGGATAAGTGTGGTCGTAAATATTGTCGAACCATTCGGTTTTGCCCCCGCTCGCTTTGCGGACTGTGTATGTGTTTTTGGCGTATGTGGCTGCGTGCGTGTATCCTGTTATTACCCCGTCGAAACGGCTGTTTGCTGCAATATTGGCGTCGGAAGTCGAATTGCCTCCGAAATCTTCCTTAAACAGCAGTGTCCCCTCTGTCATACATTCCGACGGCGTCGCTTTTCCGCAATTGTCGGGTACGGTCAGGTTAACCGGAAACCGCGGGAACGTGCCGGCAAATCCTTTGGCGGACGGCTGCACCCAGACGACTTCGTTTTGATCCTTTTTGGTCACTGTGATCGAATTGGCGCTTTTGTTTCCGTTCAGTGATTTGCCGCCGGTTTCGCTGTCGTACCATAAGTATGCGATGTTGGTGACGGGTTTGACGTCAATATGTACATTTGCCTTCGGACAGGCAAGATATTCCATTGCGCCGGGTCGCAGGTTGAGGATATATACGTCGGCCTCGTCTTTCACCGTCATATTGTTTTCGGAACAGCGGATACGGTAACGCAGGGTATCAATGCCTTCGAAGCCGGCATCGACGGTGTACGAAATCTTTGTCCCGCTGACAATGGACTGACCGTGACGCGCCGAATGCACGATTTCTATATGCATGTCGGTCTTGCGGCTGAAAGTGTCGTTCGCGCATACGTCAAGCAATACTTCGCCGTCGCGGGTGAGCGAATAGTAATCGTCGGCAGCCGTCACCTGCATGGTCGAAACCGTATTGTTCGTCGGGTCGCAGTCGATAGGCGAACTGATCGGGAACACGTCTGTCCCGTTGTCAACCAGACGGACATAGATTATTTTATCACGAAAATCTCCCGTAAGGGTATATTCGAAAGCATCCCTGCCTTCCGGGAATATGTCCCGGCGGAAAGTAGTCGTGAGGATTCTGTTTACGCTGCCGATTGCAGTATGATAAAACGATACCGGTGTTTGCGAGTTGGCCGAAGCCTTGCCGCGGTTGTCTATCGTCACCCTTATTACGGTCTGTTTTGCAGACGAGGAAACGATTTTGACCTGTTCCATCTGAATCGAGGGGTCGGAGGTCATCAGTATCGGCACATAGTTACTTTTACGTACAACGGGCTGCTGAATCCAGTTCCCGTTGAAGGGTTGCAGGATAACGGTATCTTTCTGCGCCGGCAGTTTCGACGGATATTTTGTGAGCGTCGATTGCGGACGGCGCGGCACTTTGAGGTCATCGTTGATTTGCAGGGGATA
The DNA here is from genome assembly GCA_031275145.1 of Prevotellaceae bacterium. Lineage (GTDB taxonomy): Bacteria > Bacteroidota > Bacteroidia > Bacteroidales > UBA932 > JAIRLF01. The sequence goes on from JAISPE010000284.1 coordinate 7,914, forward strand.
GTAAATTCCCTGATTCCACACCGGTCGCGCCGGCGCCCACGATTCGCCCAGCGCTTCGTACACAAACAGGTTGCCCGCCGAATTTTCGATACGCGACATACTTTCAAGCCCGAAGGTAACGATGTCGGCGCTTCCGTCGCCGTTGACGTCGGCAATCACCGGACATTCAAAACCTGTATATGAACTGATGTTCCTTTCGTTGAAACGGACAACGTCGGGATTGGTTTTGGGGGTTACTGCCAGATTGACAAAGTCGAAACCGTTGACGCGGTTGGCAGGCGAAAGCACGCGCAGCGCAAATTCGTCGCGATAGACAAGCTCGTTGATGCCGTCGGCGTCGAAGTCGAACATCACAATACCGGTCTGGTGCGAAATGTCGCTGTGTTTTAAAATCCAGCTCAGTTTAAGACGTTTCGACAGCTCCTTCTCGTCGGTGTCGTAAGTAAAGGCCACGACATGCCCCTGAAACGCCATCCCCGTACCGTCGTTTCCCGTATTGGCGCCGGAAGTGTAATCGGGGATATTGGCGGCGGGATGATTCTGTACCGGATAGCTGCCGTTGTTGGCAAGCCGCGCTATTGTCATGCATATTTCGGGAAGTTTCGCGCCATCCTTTCCGTCGGCTCGACCGTTGATGTCGCCGACAAAGGGAATGGAAAAGTGTCCCTGATCGGCATCGTGCTGCACAGCCAGAAATGCTTTCAGACCGTTATTGCCGGAGACGCGCGAATCCCAGACGTAGATGATGAAATGCTTCCGGTCTAAATGGCGTTTGATGACAATCACATCCTGAACGTCGTCGCCGTCGATGTCCGCCACCACCGTAAAACCGTCGGTCAGATAATATTTTGTCCCGTTCACATCCACGCTTTCGGGTCCGTGCATAACAGTGAACGAGTTTTGCGATGGCGTATCGGGGCTGACGATAAGCGGCTTGTAAATCTTGCTGCCGGCGATGATCTCCATTATGCCGTCGCCGTCGATGTCGTTAATGGCGACCGCCGGCATACAGTCGTCGTTCTGTTCGGCGTCTGTCAGACGGCCTACGTATGCCTTGTTTTTACATGCGTCGTAAGCGTTTTTGTCCGATCTCGGATCGCTGAAGAGGTTCAGTTCTTCGAGAGCAAGTTCAAGGTCTCCCGTCTGACCGTTATAAATCTTGTTATAAACAATAATATCCGGAATACCGTCGCCGTTGAGGTCGGAAATGTAAGGCACGGGCGAGCCGAAACGGTGAACGTCGTCGTCTTTGAAATCGCCGACCGTATAGGGGTGCTTGTGCAGGATGTCCGTGTCCCAGATTTTTTGGAGATTAATGATTTTGCCTTTGCTGTCCAGCTGGGGTTTCAGTGCATACACCTGTCCCGAACCTGTTTCGGCGACGACAATTTCGCCGATGCCGTCGTTATACAGATCGGCAATAGCCAGATGGCTGTAACTGTTGTGTCGCGGCTCCCACCGCAGCTGGAAACCGAACCGCGTACCGTATCCCTTTGTGTCGT
>JAISPE010000293.1 GCA_031275145.1 Prevotellaceae bacterium
ACGATCATTGACAATTACAGCGTGTCCCTCACAATTCTCACCTCCTGTGGAAATAGGGTAGAGGGAGGGATAAAAAATCAAATTCGACAAACATTTCATATTTTTGCACCCGGATTTGAAACCAAGTCCGGATATTTATTGTTATTAGGTGTTAATTATTAAAGTGAATAGGAATAAAGTTTATGAAGATTAAAAGTCAGGACATATCAAAAAGATTTGAGAAAGTTCCGGTGGATGTGTTTCCCGATTCGGAGAGCGCGTCAAAAACAGTAGCGAAAAAAATAGCGGAGACTATCCTAAAAAAACAGTCGGAAGGAAGTCCGTGCGTACTGGGACTGATTGCCGGCTCGACCGCTGTCAGCGTTTATGAAGAGCTTGTGAACATTCATAAGAAAGAGGGATTGAGTTTCAAGAATGTATTTGTTTTCAACATTGACGAATACTATCCTTTGTCTCCTTCGGAAATCCAGAGTCATTATTTATGTCTGTATGAATATTTGTTTTCAAATGTGGACATTCCGCAGGAAAACATAAACCTGTTGAGAGGCGATATTCCGAAAGACAGGATTGCGGCGTTTTGCAAAGCGTACGAAGACAAGGTAAAAGAGCTGGGAGGTATTGACCTGCAACTGTTAAGTCTTGACGGCAGGGGTCAGATCGGCGCAAACGAGCCCGGATCCGATAAATATTCGGAAACCAGACTGATTACTCTGGACTATGCAACACGCATGGGTGCGGCAAGTAACTTTTACGGCGAGGAAAATGTGCCGGGATACTGTTTGACCATGGGACTTGGCACAATAATGAACGCCCGCGAAATCATCCTTATGGCATGGGGCGAAGGAAAAGCCAAAATAATCCGGAAAGTTATCGAAGAAAAAATCACGGAAATGGTACCGGCATCCTACTTGCAGGAACATCCGGCAGTGTCGTTTATTCTTGATGATGCTTCGGCTTCGGAACTGACACGTATAAAAACGCCATGGCTCACAGGCAATGTTGTATGGAACAGTAAATTAATACGTCGTGCGGTATTCTGGCTATGCAGGAAACTGGACAAGCCAATCCTTAAGGTAACCGACAGAGATTATAACGATAACGGTCTTGGCGACCTTATTTCGGAGTGCGGACCTGCAAGTAAAATTAATATCCAGGTGTTTAATGATTTGCAGCATACTATCACCGGCTGGCCCGGAGGAAAACCCGATGCCGACGACAGTACGCGTCCCGAACGGGCATATCCTTTCCCGAAAAGGGTGGTTATATTCAGTCCTCACCCTGACGACGACGTGATATCAATGGGAGGGACTTTTGCCCGTTTATGTACTCAGGGACACGAGGTTCACGTGGCATATCAGACTTCCGGAAATATTGCCGTATTCGACGACGAAGCTGTAAGGTTTTTGGATTTTGTCCGCGAAACAGGTTCCATATACAATCTTGATACGGAAGTAACCGACAGGGCTTATAATGCTGCAAAAGAATCTATAAGATCGAAAAAGCCTGGAGAGCCCGATTCTGCCGAAGTGAAAATGATTAAGGCGGCTATCAGACGTACCGAAGCGCGTGCCGGAGCATTGTATGTCGGCGCTCCGGAAGAAAATATCCATTTTCTCGACCTGCCGTTCTACGAAACGGGTACGGTGAAAAAGAAACCTGTCGGCGAAGATGATATTAAAATAATAATGGATTTGTTACAGAAAATCCAGCCTCACCAGGTATACGCCGCAGGTGATTTGACCGACCCGCACGGTACACACAGAGTATGTTTTCAGGCAATAGTGGAAGCGCTCAAACGTCTGCAAAAAGAAAAATGGATGAAAGACTGCCGTATATGGCTCTATCGCGGCGCATGGCAGGAATGGGATGTCGCCGAACAGGAAATGGCTGTGCCTTTAAGCCCGGAAGAAACATATATCAAACGGATGGCTATTTTCAAACATCAGTCACAAAAAGACCGTCCTTTGTTCCCGGGTACCGATGCAAGAGAATTCTGGATGCGGGCAGAAGACAGAAACCATGCTACAGCAGTAACCTTCGACAAGCTGGGAATGGCAGAATATCAGGCCGTTGAACTGTTTGTAGAATATAAATTAAATGCACAGAATTAAAGCGAACCCGTAACACGATTCATTCAGATGCTTAATGGTGAAATCGAACTTGATAGAATTGAAACTCGGGGGTATTTTTTTCCGGAAAATTTCCCGTTTTTGTTGAAATCGAACTTGATAGAATTGAAACGAAGAAAAGATGGTAGACAAAAGTAGACAAAAATAGAGTTGAAATCGAACTTGATAGAATTGAAACATCAAAGGACATTTCAAACAAAGCGTCCTGATTCTTGTTGAAATCGAACTTGATAGAATTGAAACTTGCACCGCCAAACTCCCATGAGAGCGGGTTAATGGTTGAAATCGAACTTGATAGAATTGAAACGCTGAACTTTTGATTTTATTTGCATAAGCATCATAAGTTGAAATCGAACTTAATAGAATTAAAAGAAAAACGATACATGATGTATCTGCGCAATTTGTGGATAAATAACTCATCTCTCATAACTCATAAAATTGCCTTATCTTTGCGCCGGTAATGAAACAGAAAACAGTTGCGCCTTCGATAGGCATATTGCTTACGTTAAGCATATTACATGGATTAAACGATGCGTTACAGTCTGCCGTAACAGCATCGTATCCTTTATTGAAAAACGATTTGATGCTCAGTTTCAGTCAAGTCGGTTTAATCACATTAACATATCAGATTTCGGCTTCCGTATTTCAGCCGATAATCGGTTTTTTCTACGACAGACATCCGTATGTCTGGTCGTTACCTGTAGGCTCATGCTTTACTATGGTCGGATTCATATCATTAGCTTTTGCCACAACTCTTTTTTGGGCAATGTGTTCGGTTTTCATGGTTGGAATCGGTTCATCCACACTGCATCCCGAAGCGTCGCGTCTGACATCCATTGCATCGGGAGGAAAACGCGGTATGGCACAGTCCCTTTTTCAGGTTGGAGGAAATCTCGGAGGAGCTATCGGTCCGTTATTAGTCGCTTTTTGGGCTGCGCCTTACGGTCGTCAATATATTTCTTTCTTCTCCATCCTGCCGTTTATCGCCATTATCGTTGCCATACCTGTATGTCGCTGGTATAAAAACAGATTACAGCTTTTTAAACAGGAAAATACTGCGATGAAAGTAAGGACGGAATCACCTTTGCCAATGAAAACGGTAATTTTTTCCATTGGTATCCTGCTGCTGTTAATTTTTTCCAAATACGTTTACATATCAAGTTTATCAAGTTATTACACATTTTATTTAATAGAAAAATTCGGCGTCGATATACAGGAATCGCAAATCTATCTGTTTGTTTTTCTCGGAGCCACAGCAATAGGGACTTTAGCCGGCGGACCTGTCGGCGACAAAATCGGACGGAAGTATGTGATTTGGGTGTCCATACTTGGAGCAGCGCCTTTTACCCTGCTTATGCCTCATGTCAATCTGTTCTGGACTGTGGTCATGAGTTTTTTCATTGGATTGATTATTTCATCCGCGTTTCCTGCTATCCTGCTTTATGCCCAAGAGCTGTTGCCTTATAAACTCGGACTTGTATCGGGATTATTTTTCGGCTTTGCTTTCGGAATCGCCGGAATTGCTTCTGCCATACTTGGAAAAACGGCAGACCTGTACGGTCTCGAAACTATCTATCGTGTATGTGCATATATGCCTTTACTCGGGATAATTACATGCTTCCTTCCCGACTTGAAAAAAATAAAATCAAAAGATCGGGATCACTGAATTTTCTACAAACATGTCTGTTCATTTAAAAATTCAGGCAGAAGCATGCCGTTCTCAACTTCTAACGCAGTGTTTTTTCTTTACGCTTACTTCTTTGCAGTCAGTTTTATAATATTTATCATCACTTCGCAGGCTTTTTCCATTGATTCGACCGGTATGAACTCGTATTTTCCATGGAAATTATGACCGCCGGCAAAGATATTCGGACATGGCAATCCCATGTATGATAGACGGGCGCCGTCAGTACCGCCTCTGATGGGTTTAATTAGAGGCATTACGCCAGCCTCTTCCATAGCCTTGCGGGCGGTTTCGACGATGTGGAAATGAGGCTCTATCTTTTCGCGCATGTTGTAATACTGGTCACACATAACGAAATAGAAGACGTCGTCGCCGTATTTTTGAACAAGCAGCTCGACGCAGCTTTTCAGATAAGACTTTTTCCGTTCAAGTCCGTTACGGTCGTGGTCTCTTATAATGTATTGCAGTTCCGCATTTTCTACCGTTCCTTCGATTTTTACGAGAAGATAGAAACCCTCGTAATCCGAAGTATGTTCCGGGCGTTGATTCGGCGGCAGCAGAGCGTTCAGTTCCATTGCGATGATAATAGCGTTCAGCATTCTGTTTTTGGCATAACCAGGATGGATATTTTTACCCTGTATCCTTATTTGCGCCGAAGCAGCGTTAAAATTCTCGTACTCAAGTTCGCCGATTGGCCCTCCGTCGAAAGTGTAGGCATAGTCCGCTCCGAATTTTGCCACGTCGAATTTTACCACTCCGCGACCGATTTCTTCGTCGGGAGTAAAACCGATTTTCAGCGTTCCATGTTTAAAATCGGGGTGAGTTTGAAGATATTGCACGACCCACATTATTTCAGCAACGCCGGCTTTATCATCAGCGCCGAGGAGAGTTGTCCCGTCGGTGGTTATGAGCGTCTGACCTTTGTAGTCTTTCATTTCGGGAAAATCGGCAACGCTCAGATGTACGTTCTTCTCTTTGTTCAGGACAATGTCGCCGCCGTCGTAGTCTTTTATAATCTGAGGATTGACATTTGCCCCCGGCATGTCGGGCGAAGTATCCACATGAGCCAGAAAACCGACTACCGGCGTCGCATGCTCGATGTTCGAGGGAACAGTCGCCATGACATAGCCGTATTTGTCAATGCGGGCATCGGAAATGCCGAGCGCTCTCAGTTCGTCAACAAGCAGATTCAGGAGAATCAACTGTTTTGCAGTGCTTGGTTGCGAGACGCTTTCGTCGTCCGACTGAGTATCGTAAGAGACATAGCGTAGAAATTTGTCTGTAACCGATTCCATATTCATTGTATTTTTTTTCATTGTATTTACTTTTAAGTACAGTTTGCCTGCCTGAGGGTGTTAAACCTGTCGAACTGTAACATTGTGAGAGAAATCAAACATTAAATGATAGATTGTTTTCGTGTTTTTTCCGACTTTATGACAGGAACAGTACGAGTACTCAAAGTTGGATTTTATTTGTTTTTTCGTGAGCGTTTTTTCAGTATTTATTTGCGTAAAAGTGTTTTGCAAAAGCTGATTGATAAAATCAACATTTTTGTGAATATCAATCATGGAAACAACAAAACCAATCATTCCGGCAGTATTGTTGTAAAACGGATATTTCATTTCGTTCGTAAAACGGGCAATACCGTTTAAAACATATTCGCTGTTAAGTTTGGTTTCCCCGTTTAACCGCTTACATTCAATAACATAAAAAGCATTTGTATCTGAAAATGTAGTTTCCTGTGAAATTATTTTAATATCAAATCTGCCTTTATCATTTTTCGTTGGAGCTTCCGGTTGAAAATAATAGTTTTTTAATCCAATTTTATTTCTTACATTATTTTCATTCAAATAGTTATTTGTCAATTCATTTCTGATTTTATTTTCATCATTGGGCAAGATAATGCCGTCATCAATCATCAGATAATAACAGGCTATTATTTTCTCTGCAATAATCTCAAATTCTGCATTAAAATATGTAATTCGATACACAAAGACAGAAGCATCCGGCTGTTCTATATTCATTTATTGTCCCTCCCCGCTTTAAGTATGGCTTCGGCAAATCCGTTAATATCCAAATATCCAACCGCCCTATGCCATAAACGTTTTTCATTGGGTTTGAAAACATAAAAATACTCCTTTTCAAACCCCCTTATATCTTTTTGAATAAAAAGCTGATCGGTAATTTTTGTTGCACCCAGCTGTATGATTGTCCGGAACAAGCCGCTTACGTCTGCTTGCCTGTTTATCCAAATAATATCATCCCTGTATTCCTGTGCCGAAATAACTTTAAAGAACATTCCGACAATTTGTTGCGTATACAAAATTTCAACAGTAAATTTTTTTTCTATTTTTTCAAAGTTTGGAGCGAAACGTTTGATAAACAAATTAGCATAATCGTTTAATGCCGGGTCATTTAATTTGAGCGGCGACAAAAGTTTCATGTAATTTTCGTGTTGCATCTGTACAGGAATAAGAACATTATTTGCATAATCAATCAAACATTTCTCTTCCTCTGTAATGGAAAAAGCATTATAAACAGAATTGTCCAGTTCAATATATTTCTCATTTATTGTCTGTTGAATAATATTGGGGTTTTCTACTGCTGTATTGTTATACATTTGAATCGACAGTTTTTCAATATCTTCTACTATTTCGGACAAATCACTGATTGTGGAAAACGGAATACTGAATTTTTCTTCATCGTGAGACTGTTCTCTTTCTATACCCGAAGAACTGAATGTCAGCAAACTGTAATAAGAAGACAGGGAAGAATTAAATATCCCGGACAATTCTCTCAGTAATGTTATGTTATTTGATTTTATCCCCGTTAAAGAATTTCTGTATACAGCATCTTTATAATTAACAGCAGACACTGATTTTAAATCTTTTCTGACTCCTTTTGTGATTAACAGTACAGGCGCTTTGTATAACTCCCTGTTTCGGGGTCTGTGTACCTGTTCTATTTCCCATTGTTTATCATTATTTGGATTTATCCAAAACTGTTTAATATCCGTATGCGTATCCAAATACGGTTTTCCCGACAAATATGACACGTCATGTTTGTCGCCGTCTTTGTATCCAACAGATATTCCCTGTCCGCTGATTATATTTTCGTCTTGACTGATAATCTTTTGTATGGCAGGATAATGTTCTTTCAATCGTTTTATAAAATTAAAATCCTGATACGAGCCGTAAACAAGTAATTTCCACAACCAGTCATATTTTTTCAGTCTGTTTTGCTGTACGGTCTTGATGTCATGACGATAAATGGAAAATATCTTGAACATTGAAAAAAAACGGCTCGGTTTCAATGTAATATGCTCAATGAGATTGGTGTCTGTGTTTTTTTCATTTGCATGGCTGAAAAACAGTATGCATGCAGGCGCTATGGCTTTGTCGTTTGATTTGTCGAAAACTTCCCGCCTGACGGGGGCTAATTCAAAAACTCTTTCAATCAAATAATTCTGTAAAAAATATTGCCTGAAATCTTTACTTTGCAAATTATACAGCGTTTTGCTTGTAACAATCAAAGCACATTTTGTATTTTCTGCACAGAAATCGCTGCTGCGCAACAAAAACGCCTGTGCAATTTCTTTGTTGCCGATAAGGTTCGCGGTTCGAAAAATTTTTTCATTCTTTTTCCGGTCTTCTATATATTTAATGTACGCAGGTTTTTCTTTTTCGTTCTTTCCGCGAAACCAGGGAGGATTACCGACAATGTAATCGAATTTGATCCAGTCAAATACGGCATTAAATTTTGCCTTTCCATCAAAGAAATCGGAGCAGAAGAAATTTGTATCGTGTAATTTGGGAAACTTGAAATCAGCAATTTCCGGCGGATTCATATAATCAAGCAGGGTAATATAAATTGAAAAGACAGATACTTGCACTGCGCTTTCATCCTTGTCGATTCCATAGATATTGTTTTGTACAATATTTTTTATTCCGTTTTTGAACTGTTCACTGTCGTCGGGGGCGTTTTCCTTATATTTTTCAATCATTTTTCGCAGTGTTTCCACGAGAAAAACACCCGACCCGCAGGCAGGGTCTAATATTTTGCAGTTATATGTTTGATTATCCGATATAAATTTCTCTACTGTTTCCGACAGTATATAGTCTACCAAAAACAGAGGCGTATAGTAAGCGCCCTGCTTTGCCTGATTTCTACTGCCAATAAAGTACTCATATACGTTGCTGATAAATTCAACGGGAATAATCGAAAAATCGTACAGATCAAACAGAGACTGTTGCCCGGTGGCAATTTCCTGACTTTTCAGCAATTTTATTAAAACAGAATATGCTTCTTGCGGTATTTCTTTATATTCAGTATCTTCCAAACAAAATAAATCGCCGTTGAAACCGACTTCTTTGTCTGCCAATGTATTGAAAAACTGTTTGGCTCGGTCGGGCTGTTGAAGGATAGTACACAATTCCCCGTTTGTCCGTTCTTTCGATTCGCCTTCAAAATATATTTTGACTTTTCTATCAATCAAATAGCGAACAAAAATAACCTTGCCCAACAAAGCATTCGTGATTTTTACATATTGCCTTTTTCTTTCGTCACTCTTGTCTTTTACCGATGAAAATTGTTTGATAATCTGTTCTCTTGCTGCGCCGATATTGTCTAATAATTTGAAATCAATTCTGTTTTCGTAACTTAATTCTTTTTCATAAATATCCCAGGTTTTACCTGTAACTAACTGAAAATACGAAAAATCAGTTAATTTATCATCGCCGCCTAATTTTTCCAGTGTATTTTCGTTTGCAAGTAAATTGAAACCGTTAAAAATTTCAACATTGCCATTGTTTACGGCGATAATTATCGGTACTTCATTGAGATTCCATATTTTTTTGTGCAAATCGCTGTCTGTCCGGTTTTCAAAAAACAAAATCAACGGTTTATCATCAAAACAGAAAAAAGCATCGGGATTGATTTGCTTCAAACACCGTTTTACACGACTTGACAAGTGCAAATCTATATTCCGGTTCGCACTTTTGGCATAATATAACCCGTTTGCTGCGTCAATACCCAATGTTTGAAATATATCACCTAATTGATTCATATATATATCCTGCTTTACATTTTATTTTAATTTGACAGTGATACGCTTAATCCGAATCCGAAATAAGTTTCCGACCGTGAAATTGCCGAAACCCAGGGCATGTTAACATCGTAGTTGTAGAATCCTCTCAGTATGATTCCCTTGTAGAGTGTATAATCGGCGGACACTCTCAGTGATGTTTTCCTGTTTCCGGCAGAGAGTTGAGTTACCTGTTCCGTTTCTTCGAGGCTGCGGATAAATGTCCGGTCGTTACCGTAACTGAATCCGGCTGTAAGTTTCAGATCCGTATCTACCTTTTTCTGACGGTCTTCTCCGAACTTGAAAATCAGGGGAACTTTTTTGAAGAAATATGATACGTCGGCCCGGTAAACGAGGTTTGTCATTTCAAGTACCTGATAATTGGCCAGACTCAGTCCCAGTGTTCTGTCTTTGACGATGCTGAAGACTGTAGTCAAGTCATTTTGCCATGTGAGATTTAGCTTAAACAGGGGATTGAAAGATTCCCGGATACTGATGTTCAGTATATTATTCCGGGGGATATAGTCGCCGAGCTGATTTTGCACCCAGCTGTACCCGTAATGGTCCGGAGCAAACTCATCGTTCCAGTTGTATGCATTGACAGAGTATATCGAGCTGTATGCGTGTTCGATACTTCCGCTTCGGAAGAACTGTTTGAACAGTTCCGAGCGCGAAAATCCAGAATATCTTATTGTCCAGTTGGGCAGGGGGATATTCCAGAAATTGCCCAGCGACACCTTTGATGACGACCGTCCGGTATATGCCGCTCTAAACGCCGGTATCAGAGCCTCCTGCGACAGTTTGCCGTATCCCGTCGGAAATTCTCCGCCGCCGGGATTGTAATTTCCGCCCGAACGGCTCTGTCTTTCGCGGGCAATTCTCCACGCAATATCTTTCCTGTAACTGTCGAAACGGTCAAAAGCGTCTGACTGATAATTTTTTGCTATTCTGTATTTCTGGAATGCCGTTTTCAGAGTTATCACCGAAATGCTGAAACTTCCTATCGCCTGAGTAATTCCCGTTCCGGAAGCTATATCATAAGTTGTCAGGTCTCTACGCTCATTGCGCATACCGGTCAGAGTTATCTGCAAATCCTTTATCGGCTCAAGAGTCAGGCGTACATTCAGGTCGGTTGATTTCTGCATCACGTAAGGATTAATCATCGTCGAATCATTTGTTAGCCAGCCATGTGATTTTGCCCTCAACAGAAAATCGGTCGCCTGTCCTCCCATGACAAACTGAAGACCGGGAGCAAGATTGTTCCCCAGATTGTTCAGTCCCACGAACTTGGGCATACCCATAAATCCGGGCAAAATCGACTGTTCGGTCTGATTATACTGTATCGAACCTGAACGCACCATCATCAGCATGCGTGTCAGCAATTTAACCGAATATGCGCCGGCGCTCTCCTGTTTCGGAACTTTGCCTTTTACAAGGATTTTCACCCTCGCATCCGAAGCAACCTGCACGGATACTCTGTTTTTGTCTAATGTTTCGGATGTTGCCTTTACTGCCGTACCGTTTTCATTTACAACGGATATGGTTACATCTTCAGTTCCAAGTCCGTGATTTACGGTACGCCTGTTACCGGCTTTAATATTGTATACCCTTGACTCGAAAGTCTTTTCGACCATTTCGGGTTTCTTTTTGCCGTCAAACTCGTCATTGACAGACTGTAAAAACTTGGATTTGTTATACAGTCTTTTGAAGTCGGCGTCAAGATTGCCGGATATTGTTCGTCCGTTGGCTATTGTGTTCCCCGGCTCATAGATATATCCGTAATCGTTCCGGTCCAGAACAGGCGCTGCAACCCAGTTAAATGTGCCTCTGTAACTTGCCGTACCCGAAATCCAGTCCGTAAGTTTAAGTTTGCTGAACGGCACTTGCCACGACAGTCCGAAAGAGTGTCCGAAATCGACTGTTCTGCCGAAATTTTTGATATTTGACCATACCGAATCTTTCCAGCGGCTGTATCCTGTCGGGTCTAACACTTTGTTTACCATACCTTCGGGCTCGTCTATTCTTGCGACGTTCGAGGCCGAATATGTAAATGTAAGGCTGCGTGCCAGATTCCATGTGAGGTTATAGTTGCGAGTCCATCTGAAATCTTTGGAATAGTACGAGGGCAATTTTGCCTCCGGATATGCGATATTCCTGTTTTGCCGCTCGTTATACATCCTGTACAGGTCGGTAGAAAATGTAAACTGATTCGGGACAAGATTAAAGTTAAAATCGCGTATCAGCGCAAACCATGGCGAACTCAGGAACGGTATTTTCTTAAACGGTTCGATATAAAGGGGAGAGATACTGTATCCGTAAGTCAGGCCGCCGCGATATTCCTTATACAGATACCGTTCGATGTTTACGTTATGCTGAAACGTTTCGTTGTATGCAAAATTCATGCTCAGATTGGAAATATTCACTATACCGCCCTGCCTCATTCCGCTTGGCGCTATGCGCATATTGCTTACATTTAACGATTTGGTTTGAGTATAATCCTGCGCAAGCATCCTCAGCGAATCCCGTTGCGCTTTTGTACGGAGAGCCTTCATTGCGTCGCGGTATGTCATATCCGGAGAGAGGGGGTCGTACATCGGATTGGCAAAACGTTCCGAAAATCCGAAGAATACGGGAAGGCTCAGTCCGATTTTCTGTGAAAAGAAACGCCCGAGTTCCAGACTCGACAGAATGTCGTACCGGTAAACATCTTCCTGACTGCGTTCCTGCTGCGTCTGTTCCAGACCTCCGAAACCTGTCGTCATAAAATTGCCCGATATGGAAACGTTTCCGAAATCGGCTAAACGGATACCCAGATTTGCCGTACCTGCCCAGCCGCCCTTATTTTCGAAATCGGAAAGCCGCAACTCGTTAATCCATATCGCTCCCGACTTGGGAACACCCATATCGCTCACCGTTTCCTTCTTTATCGGGTTACGTACTCCGACCATCATTGTCTTTACCTTTCCCAGATTCGGATTTCCCTTTACACGAATGATATGGCTGCCTCTAATCTCTTCGTACATAACGTTCACCGACCCGCCGTTGGCATTGCGGAACGCTTTTAATTCGGTGAAATCGGTGAGATTTATATCCAGCATGTTTTCTTCGGGCCAGACGATATATCTTTGATTGTCGAGATAAAATCCGTGCGCCGTCAGTTTCAGCGGTATTTCATATTCGTAATAATTGTTCTGCAAATCGCTGCCTATACGCACAAACAGCGACAAGTCATCATTTTGCAGATTCATGTCGGTAACAAGAGCTTCGGCGTGTACGTCCATCTGCAGTCTCCGGTATTGCCGGAAATCATACGTAATTGTCTTGTAAACAGCTCTTGCATCACCGTCGGGTAAATTTTTCACGACTAACTGCAAAGCCTGTTCGTTAAGCTCTCTTTCCTGTATGGTATTAACGTCGATAACTCTGTCGGTATTAGGCGGCAGGACATAGTTTACGGGGATTCTCTGCGAACTTTCTTCGATGTTTACAACCGAAACCTCGAATGCCGAACTGCCTGTTTCCGGTTGAGTCAGCCCTTCCTGTCCCTGTAAAAGCGAGTAGTTGAACTTTCTCCATTCGCTGCGGACAAGCTCGAGCGAGGCAAAACGCATCACCGTGGTATCTTCAAAATTCCGCATGAACATACGCATGAATCTCACAGATTTAAAGTCGCTTATCGGGCCTATTACTTTCTGATAGTCGCTGAGGGGAATCCTGAACTGATACCAGCGGGTCGTATGTTTGCCGGAATTGGGAAAAACGGTATCTTTCACAAAGATATCCGATATGAAATTCTCTCCGATTTTCATGTCCGGATGCATACGTATATAATATTGGAAATAACTCTCGTTTTCTTCCATAGTATTGTCTCTGTTAATATCTTCCATATCGGGATTTACCGTATAGACCTGACTTTCGCTTCCCAGATCGGAGTTCGAGGAGTTGCCTTCGGGATTGTTGAAATCCTTGTAGCGGTCCATGATTGTGGCGCGTCTCTGGTCGTGTACCGGGTCGCGATAATAAACGAAATCGTCGCTCGAAGGGTCGTGCAGAAGTTTATCGCGTGCAGCCTGACTGGAAATCACGCCCTGTATGTTCCGGATAAAATCGCCGAAGAAGAGAGTTTCGAGTTCGCTGTTCATCCCGTCAAGACCGATGTCCTTTACAGTGCGGGAGTTGCCGTCGCTGTCGAAAGTATTGACCAGCGCCGAATTTTTAGGAACATATCCCCATTCGGTACGTACCATCGCGGTCGTGTCGTACGGGAAAGGAATACCCTGTTCGTGAGCTTTATAACCGTCACGCAAAACGTCTTCCGAGACTGTGCCGAGGTTGATGTAGAAATCGCCGCCTTTGGAACTGGAATTGTACGTAAACGGGTCCATCAGCCAAAACTCAATGTAATCGTAATTTGCGGATTCCAGATCTGTTATGGACAATGATCTCATTATTCCCGCCCAGCGTTTACGCGGCTCGCGCAGAAACCCGTTATTGTCAATGTTTACATAATCATAGTTATACGGGCCTCTTTCGTTGGGATAGTAATTGAGATTCAGTGTCGGCAGCTCATAAGGCGTACCTTCGGGCAATTGCCTGTTGGGATAAATATCCCGCACAGGAATGTTGCAAACCCAGAAATTCTCCTGATACCTTGCCGGATCCTGTACATAGTATCCGGGTGTAGACGAGGAATTTCGCAACAGTTCGGCATCGGTGTAATACCATGCAAGTTTTGCCCTGTTGAAACCCGCGCCCGGGTCGTTATGTCTTGATCCTTCGGGGAATATATCATCCTGCCCCTGTGGAACGCTTGCAAGAGTCCATGCCATATAATGCCTCAGATCCAGAGAGTTTTTAGAACTTTCGAAATCGTCGACAAACAGTTTTCCCTTAATGCCTCTCGGCTGCCCCGCAATAAGGTTGGCCACTTCGGCTCTGAAACTTATAGACGACTTGGCGCTTGTGTTTACAAACGGAAGGCTGTTGATCAGATTTGTCAAAAATTTGGATTCCGCATTGTAAGCCGTATGCAGTCCCCATATTGCATTCGACACAGGCTCTTCGCCATAAGCAATTTTCTGTGTCATCGGCTTTTCGTTCAGATACAGCATAGTGCCTCCAATCAGGAAATTATCGTTGAACCGGTATTCCGTATTGACGCCTAACATGGTTTTTGTCTGCATGTTATAGGTTTCCCTGCCTTCCAGCTTTATGCTTATGGGAATATTTGAATTAAGGTATCCCGGATTGATGATTGTAACTCTTCCCAGCAGATAATTTACCTGATAATCGATGCCTTCGAGCAGAGTAGCTCCTCCGGCGGTAACAACTACAGAACCTGCGGCAACATTGGTCGCCTGAAGATCAATCTCGCCCTGCGACGAGGCTTCGTAAAAACCCCGGATATAGAATTTATTTTTCTCGGCAAGCTCTTTGGCTTTTATTAAAGTAGAATCATACAGTTCTTTATATACATATTTCGAGGCGGCAGGATCTCCATTGAAGCGGGACTCCAGCGAACGCCCGAACGGCTCAAGTACGGGAAATATTATCAGGCTTTTAGCCTCATTGATCGTTATTCCCTGCAGATAATCGAATACCCCGTCGGGATATGCGTCGCCGTTAAGGTTTACTTTGTCGAAGCCCAATACGCTTATTAACGGCTGTTTATCTATCGGCCCTTCGGAGATATACGGCACAGAAGTTCCCAGCTGACTGTCTTCGTAAAATATATTCAGTTCAAAATTGCTGGCATTCAGTCCGTATGCATTCAAAGCGTATATGTTTTTCATCATCAGTCTCCATGTCGGCAGACGGGGAGTAAGTATCGTTCCTTTTATCAGTTTGAGAATAAGCGTACTGTCAGAGCCTGTCGTTCCCGAAGTCGAAATTTCACCGACCTTGAAAGTCCGGCCGTTTAGCGTATATTCGTAAGCCACAGCCAAAACCTCGTCTTCCTTGAGCGGCATGCTGAGGGATATATATCCGAGTTGCGAGTTTAGAATAAATTCGTCGGAATTGAGTTTCCGCGCGCGCTCAAGTTTTTCGTAATCCTTGCCCGAAGTGAAATTCCGTGCCGACAGGGGTTGCAGAGCCATCGCAATCTGCGAAAAATTCCGCAGACTGTATGTGCCTGTCATTGACTGATACAGCCCGTTTGACAGGTTCGAGGGATACTGCTGTCCCGTGGCGGCAAACTCCGGGATACTGTTGTGAATATTATCGCGGTTTGGCTCGGCCAAATCCATAAATGCTATAATATTGCGCTGATTGTTGTTGGTCATTGTGATAGAACTGGTTCGATTTGTGACCCAGACTTCTATTTTTGTGATATTGACACCCGAAGTAATCAGCGGTCTTTGCGAAAGCGCGCGTTCGTAATTGTCTTTGAAATAGTGCGAAAGGAAAAAGTGCTGATTGGCCCGGTATTCGTCGGCGGCGATTTCAAATTCTCTCGACTGAGCGCCTCCGTTGACGTTAATGGTTTTTGACTGACCTCTTTGCTGGGATGCAAGCAAAGTCATGTACAGTTTTCCTATTTTCAGGTCGGCACGGCCGCCGAACAAACTCATGCTTCCGGAAATAAGCGAGTTACTCACAGGCATACTTATGTTTCCGAGTTCCAGATTTTGAAGGATATCGTCTTCGTCGCTTTTATAGCCGATGTTGAGGTTTGTCTCAAAATCGAAAGTGGAATTGGGGTCGAAGGTGAAATTCAGTTTTATCCGTTTGCCGATACTTCCTGTGAGGTTTAACTGGTAATTTGCCTCGAAATTCGGCGAAACGGTTGTTCTGTAAGGAGGAGGAGTAAGCGGATTGTTTATTCTGGTTGATCTGACGCCCAGCCTGACGTCTACCCTCCCGTTGAAATTGACTGAGATATCGTTTCCTCCGAAAACTTTTTCGAAAGCCTTGTTATTCACGCTTCTCCTGAACGAAGGCAAAATTCCTTCCCGGCCGCCTGCCGTTCCTGCGCTCTCTTCTCTCCTCTTAATCCACGCATTGCTCATGGCTTTGACTATGGTCTCCTTATCGTATTCTTCCTTTGAAAGAATTTTAAACGGTATTCCCATTTTTTCTTCTCCTTTTTTATAATAGAGATACCGGTCCGTATCGGGATCATATACAACTGTTTCTTCATCGTCAAGCTGTGGAAAGGGCAGGTATGCAGCGCTGTCGGAAGTCCGGTTTTGAGCCGTAACCGCACAGCACATAACCGCAAATGCCATGATCAGGAAAAATCGTGATAACTGTCTGATATTTCGTTTAAACATACAATTAATGTTAATTTTTACATCTGCTTGAAAGCGGCTTTAATCAATTCCTGAACAGTATAGTTTTTCTTCTCTTCCAGCAATTTATCCAGTACTTTCTCGGCGGGGGCTTTTGCATAACCCAGTGCAATGAGCGCCAGCATGGCTTCTTCTTTCTGTTTGTTGAATGTCGCCTGTTTTGAAAACAAATCGACGCTTGCTCCCGATGTGGTAATCTTGTCTTTTAAATCCACAATTATCCTTTGAGCGGTTTTAAGTCCTATCCCCTTAACACTTTTCAATGTATTGATGTCTTCTTTAAGTATCGCCGTCCTGATTTCTTCAGACGAAAGCGACGAAAGCATTATCAGCGCCGTATTGGGTCCTACTCCGTTTACATTGATGAGTAACCGGAAAATGTGCCGCTCGTCTTCGTCATAAAAACCGTACAGCAAATTCGCATCTTCCCGGACAATCTGATGGACATTCAATTTAACCCTCGTGGCATCTGCAAGTTTCGAATATGTCTGAAGCGATATAATTATTTTATACCCAACTCCCTGTACATCCAAAACCGCATAAGTCGGCGTCATCAAAACCAATTCTCCATTTATATACTCGTACATTACTCTACACTAATTTCCTATTCATTAAACCAAATAAACTTAACAAACAAAAGTAGTAATTTATTTGTAATGACCGGTTATTTTTTATCGTATCCGGAATTAAATACTTTGTTTATAATGCTTTGATTCGAACGAAAATTTTAAGAAATACAGCGATTTTTTGACAGAAAATCATGTTTATTAACAAAATTTCGATTATGCTGCATTTGATAACGGGTAAAAAAGCATAATAATACGTACATTATAAAAAAACAGAAAATATATCAAAATATAAATCATTAACAGTATGCCTTATATAAATCATTAACAGTATGCCTTCCGGCAGAGTAATATTCTGCATAGGCAAGATCTATGACAGTATGCCGGACATATATCCGGTCAATCAAAGACTCGAGTCTTTCCCGGATACGCTCATGTTTTTTAACGAAAGACTCGAGTCTCTGACCTTTGTATCGAGTCTTTCGGGCAAAGACACGTGTCTTTCGGACAAAGTCACGTGTCTTTTGAGCAAAGTCACGTGTCTTTTGAGGAAAGTCACGTGTCTTTTGAGGAAAGACTCGAATCTTTCGGGCAAAGTCACGTGTCTTTTGAGGAAAGACTCGTGTCTTTTGAGGAAAGACTCGTAACACGGGTCATGGACTCGAGACTTTGCTCAAAAGACACGAGTCTTTCGGGCAAAGTCACGTGTCTTTTGAGCAAAGACAAATGCTGTTTTGGACAGTTCAATTTTTATAGTCTTCTGTTTTTACCTTAATTATATAAGGCGGGAAAACTTGAGATAAAAACATATTGAAACCGTATGAATTCATTGCAGAAAAGGTTGGAGACAGCTAACGTTTCTGTTTCGTCAACAAGCTAAGTTTCTTAAAATCAATCGTACTTTCATTAATTAATGTAATGGTATTGTCTATATATCTTCTTGGAGAACCGGATACTTTTAAATAATACTCTTTTAATTTTTTGATGATTTCAGTTCTAACAGTCGTCTCATCTTTTTCATTTGACTGTTCACTCAATTGAGGAAACCAATTCAAATTAAAATGTGTAATATTTCCGGATTTTAAAGGACTTTTTCCTTCAAAAATTAACTGATACAGTATTGAGTAATATGAGTGGTCTTTCGTTATATTCTGTTTAATAAACTCCTCAATTGAGTTATGGACTACAACCCCAATATAATTCACGTCTTCTTCGAGAAGATATGCATCTATAATAGGTTGTCCGAAATACAGTTGCTTCTCTTTGTCCAGACTTACATTTCCATACGCCATACCTCCTTTAATCAGAAATTTTTTTTCCAGGAACAAACTAAACAAAAATCTCGCGGAAATTAAAAAGACAATGAAACTTTCAATTTCACCATTTTGTGAGAACAAAATGATTGAATCTGAAAATTTCACGATATGAACACCAAGTAATCTCTCTACAACCGGATCATCTCCTAAAATTTCATTCAGTGTATTTTCTTTTATCTGTATTTCAGCCAAATCAGCATATATTTTTTCGTGAGGTTCTCTCATTACTCTATCTTTGAACCCCAATATATCAAAGAGAGCCACAAATCTATTGTTTGTAATTGACGATGTATCACTGTTTTTCATTTTGATTTGGTCTCGTTTTTTTTATCAGTTCATTAATTGTATCAACGGTTTTATCTACTAAGGCATTGATGTCCTTTGTAGCTTGGGGATCGGTATTCTCTGTAACGGTTTTATCTACTATGGTATTGATGTCCTTTGTAGTTTGGTGATCGGTATTCTTTGTAACGGTTTTATCTACTATGGTATTGATGTCATTAATAGTCTTATTAATGACATTAATAGTCTTATCAAGACTGTCGGCTATTTTATTGAGACCGTCATCCATATTATCAGTGTCATCATTGTCAACGTTATCAATGTAATTTATAAAATCGGTATTCTCGGTAACGGTTTTATCTACTATGGTATTGATGTCCTTTGTAGTTTGGCGATCGGTATTAATGTCATTAATCATTAAGAATTTTCTCAAAAATCCGGGGAAACTCTTCTTTGGATAATTGATAAAGATCATAAGACTGACTGGATAATTTGGATTTTGACGGGTTATTCTGCATCATATTTCAAATCTTTTTTTTAATATGGAGCGATCAAAAGTTCTCCATTTATTAAGCCGGTATCGTTCTATATACAGCTTTTTCAACTTCTTTTTAATATCAGGGTCTTCAAAGGATCAATATCCTCAGCATCCGACACATTAAATACCACAGAACCACTCTTTACTTCGTTGTTTAATTTAACTTTTATCATTATTTTTATTACTTAATTATTATCCCGTTATGCGTAAAAATATTTAATACACGGGCGCAAAGTTAATATCTTTTTTTGAATTAAAAAAAATTAATCGGATATTTTCAGTCATTCTGCGAATTTACCCAAACTGTTACTGTTTAAACTGTATGCCGGAATACCGCAAAGTTTTAACTGTATATGACAGCCTGGTGTTGTCTGCGTTTTTCGCGGTTTAATGTTTGACCGGACATGTGGAGGCCATCGCGACGCCCGTCGCAACCGTTTTTCATGAGCGATTACTAAAAACGGTGCGGTTATGAAAATCAATTCTCTTCGGGACTTTTAACATATTTTTAACAGACATAAAAAATACTTTTGTACTTTTGCGGCGGAAAAAATTATTGACTTGTGTCTATTGGAAGTTATATGTATAATATAAAGCGACTTGTTTTTGCAATAAATCCGAAACGGTTTTTCCTGTGTTTCTCAGTGATATGGATATTGACGAATCTCGTACAGTCTGTTTATACCGAAATACACAGCGACGAAGCATACTATTTAATATATGGAGAAAATCCGGCGTGGGGTTACTTTGACCATCCGCCTGCGGTCGGGCTGATGACATATATCTCCGGCCTGTTTTTTTCGGGTAATCTGGCCGTACGGTTTTTGACCGTTTTGTTTCAGTTTTTTACTCTTGTTTTCATTTGGAAACTGATTGACGGAAAGTTAGCGGATACGGGAAAGGTTGTTTTATTTGCGATTATTTCGAGTTCGACAGTAATGTTTCAGGCATACGGTTTTATAACAACTCCGGATGTTCCGTTTCTTTTCTTTACAGCGTTATTTTTAATTGTTTACAAAAGATTTCTTCGCGGGGAATCATGGGGAAACGTCTGTTTGCTTGCCATTTCCATGGCGGGAATGATTTACAGCAAATATCATGCGGTACTTGTTATCGGGCTGATATTGCTGTCCAATCCGCGAATACTTGCCCGTTACAGATTCTGGCTTGCCGGACTTTTTGCGACTGGATTGCTTATTCCCCATATTTATTGGCAGATAAGTATGGATTTTCCGAGTTTCAAATATCATTTGAGCGACAGGAGCAGCCATTTCAGATGGAGCTATTTTTTAGAATATATACCAAATCAGTTAGCTGTTTTTAATCCGTTTACATTTGCCGCCGCAATATACATATCCGTAAAATACAAACCGAAGGACGTATTCGACAGAGGGTTGTATTTCCTTTTTACCGGATTTATTCTTTTCTTCTGGATAATGAGTTTCAGAGGACATGTTGAGCCGCACTGGACTGTCGTCTGTACCATTCCGATGATTATATTGGTTTACAGATATTCCTTACAGGACAGGCGGGTGATGAAATATGTGAAATACGGTATATTTCCCTCGATAGCTTTGATTTATCTTGCACGCGTGCTGCTTGTTGCCGATGTGTTGCCCAAACGTCTGGATTTCTACGGTAAAGAAGAAAGATACAAAGCCATCGAAACCGTTGCAGGCGAGTTGCCTGTGATATTCACCGGCTCGTTTCAGAATCCTTCTAACTATCATTTTTTTACGGGAAAAGAATCTACGGTTTTGAGTGCGGTAAACACACGCAAAACCCAGTTCGATATTCTGCAAAAAGAACTGGATTATCAGGGGAAACCGGCGCTTGTCTGTGCCGTAATACCGGATAAATCGCAGGAATATAACGTAGACGGGGTAAAATTCCATGCCTTCAAAGCGCAGAATTTCCAGTCGGTAAACAGGCTGGAAATTAACTTCGAACTGCAAAACAAAGAAGTTTATATAAACGATACACTGCATATTACATTCGAAATATCCAATCCGACCGGTTTCACCGCCGATTTCCGTCATCCGGAATTTCCCGTAAGCTGGAAAGCAGTGTATCATACCGATATAAAGAAATTTGAGTTTCGGGACTGTATTATCGACGGAGAAATAACAACTCTTCCGGCGCATACAAAAATCAAAGGCGTACTGAAAACCGCTGTTCCCGATTTGGATGTCAGTGATTGCCGGTTTGCATTATCGCTTGACAATACGGTCTGTTATGCTCAAAACAGTAAATTTGTATTACTTAGTCTTAAAAAAAATGATTGACATACCATTTCTTCTAAAATTTTTAAAATTTTGTGCAGTCGGTTTTTCCGGAATGGTTCTTGATTTCGGAACTACATGGACGATGAAAGAAAAATTGAAAATAAACAAGTATATTGCAAACAGTTGCGGCTTTATTCTGGCGGCCTCGTCCAATTACATTTTAAACCGCGTCTGGACGTTTGAGAGTCACCGTACGCAAATCGTCTCCGAATATTTTTCATTTGTAGGCATTTCCGTTGCCGGACTGGCGCTGAACAATCTCATCGTTTATATTTTTTCGGATAAACTGAAATGGAATTTCTATCTCTCGAAATTTTTCGCTATCGTGGTTGTAACAATGTGGAATTTCGGAATGAATTTTATATTTACATTCAAATAATTATGGATTGTACGATTTTTTCTTAATTTTGCATAAAAATTTGAATAATAAGTAATAATAAAGTATAGTAATTATGAAACTATTAGAAGGAAAAACAGCATTAATTACCGGAGCAGCCAGAGGTATCGGCAAGGCCATTGCGTTGCGGTTAGCAGGCGAAGGCGCAAACATTGCATTTACAGACCTTGTTCTGTCCGAAGCAACTGAACAGTTGGAGAAAGAATTACAAACAAACGGAGTTAAGGCAAAAGGCTATGCATCCAATGCGGCAAAATTCGAAGAAACGAAAACCGTCGTTGAAGAAATCACAAAAGATTTTGGACGTGTAGATATTCTGGTCAATAACGCCGGTATCACGAAAGACGGCGCGGTGAAACGCATGACCGAAGAACAGTGGGATGCAGTGATTACCGTAAATCTCAAATCCGTATTTAACTTCACCAGAGCCATTCAGCCGGTAATGTGGAAGCAGGCAGGCGGAAGCATAATCAATATGAGTTCGGTTGTCGGCGTTTCGGGCAATGCCAATCAGGCCAATTATGCCGCATCGAAAGCCGGAATTATCGGGTTTACGAAATCGGTGGCTAAGGAATTTGGCGTGCGGGGTATCCGTTGCAATGCGATTGCTCCGGGATTTATCGAAACCGAAATGACGGCCGTCCTCCCCGAAGAAATCCGTAAATCGTGGATAGACAGAATCCCTCTTCACCGCGGCGGTACTCCCGACGATGTTGCAAATGTAACCCTGTTTCTTGCGTCCGATCTGTCCTCGTATGTCAGCGGGCAAGTGATTAATGTTTGCGGAGCAATGAATACCTGACCTGGTATTTTATTGGCAAACGGATAACAGCGCCGGATTTTGACCGGGGTATTTTAATATTGTACAATAAAGATGACACTTAAGATTAAAAAAAGTAAAGGGCGGAAAATGTTCCGGCTTTTCGTTATCGGACTGACTGCGGGAATCGTGTTGATGTTTTTCGGAAACAAATATCTGGATTATACGTCCACCGACGAATACTGTATGTCGTGCCACATCCACCCCGCTGCCGACGAATCGTGGCAGCAATCGTCGCATCACAATACAAAAAGCGGCATGGTGATTCACTGCGTCGAATGTCACCTGCCTCCCGAAGGCTCTTTCAATCATTTATATACAAAAGGCATGACGGGACTTAAAGACGTTTGGTCGTATTATACGAAAGACAGCGCTTCTTTCGACTGGCAGCAAAGAAGCCGTTTGGAGTATGCCGTCAAAATCGTTTATAACGAATCGTGCGAAAAATGTCACGAAAATCTCTTTACAACAGGGCTTTCAAGCGAAGGAGCAGTAGCGCATCTCTATTATGTCGAAAACAAAGAAAAGCTGGATTTGCAGTGTATCAGCTGTCATCTTGACGTGGGTCATTATAATCCCGATTATTCGCACAAAGCCAGTGACGTGTTCGGCGCCGACGACAGCGAGCCGCGAGAAATATACGATTCTGCCACAAAATTAACAGGATTCGAAAGTTTCACCGAAAAAGTGCCGGGTACGCCGGTAACATTCAACATGATTGCTGTTCCGGGCGGAACATTCAGGATGGGCAGCGTCTCCGGCGAGCCATACAGAAAAGAAGATGAGGGTCCTGTCCGCGAGGTTACCGTAAGTCCGTTTTATATGAGCGAGGTAGAAGTTGTATGGAGTGACTACGAAGCATTTTTCAGGGAAACACGCTCGGAGGGACGTATCGATCCCAAGGTAATAATGGAACGGAATTTAAACGCCGTCGATGCTGTTAGCGGACCGACTCCTTTCTACGGACAGGTTGACCAGGGATGGGGATTCGGAAAAAGTCCGGCAATCACAATGTCGCATTATGCGGCACAGACGTACTGTCAGTGGCTGTCAATCAAAACCGGGAAAAAATACCGTCTGCCGACCGAAGCGGAATGGGAATATGCCGCACGCGGAGGCACGGAAACACCATATTTCTTTGAAGGCAGTCCGAAAAAATTTACCCGCGACAGATGGTGGAACAGAGTGTTCGGCATAGATACTGCCGTAATTAACACGTACGTTATATACGCCGAAAATTCGGGCGGACGTACGCACCATGCCGACAGGGTAGCGCCCAATCCCTTTGGCCTCAAAAATATGCTTGGAAATGTAATGGAATACTGTTCCGACTGGTATTCCGAAACGGCATATTCCGACACACCGGATAAGGTAACAGACCCGAAAGGACCGGAAGACGGTATCGAACATGTGGTTAGAGGAGGATCATTCTCGTCGGACGCCAAGGATTTGCGTGTCGCATGCCGGGATTATTCCCGTACGGAAGAATGGATGAAAACCGATCCGCAGTCACCCAAAAGTATATGGTGGCTTTCCGACTGTATCAAAATAGGATTCAGAGTGGTTTGCGAAGATGAATCGAAATCCGGAAAGTGAAAATGAGATTTTTTTGCC